>CAZYGO010000352.1:0-2921 GCA_964647455.1 uncultured Rhizobium sp. | reverse complement strand
TTATGGCGGCCACCCCCAGCCCGGCCATGGCGCCAACCCGATGCGGTGTGCCGTGCGTCTCGCCGGCCGCGTGCTGCAGGTCCGCGAGGTCGCGGCTGGCGAGAGCGTCGGCTATGGCGCCAGCTTCCGCACCAGCCGGCCCTGTACCATCGCCACCGTCGCGCTGGGCTACGCCGATGGCGTGCTGCGCAGCGCCGGCAATCGGGCGAAAGTGATGGTCGGGGGACGGGCCGCCGCTCTGGCGGGACGTGTTTCGATGGACCTGATCACCGCCGACGTGACCGGGCTGGCGGTCAAGGTGGGCGCTGAGGCCGAACTGTTCGGGCCGGACCTGCCGCTGGACGAGGCGGCGGCGGCCTGGGGCACGATTTCCTATGAATTGCTGACGGGCTTGAGCCGCCGGGTTCCCCGCGTCTATGAAGAGGGCACATGAACCCTTTTGCCTATATCGGCCGCGCCGCCCTGAGCCTGCTGGCGGAAATCGGACGGCTGGCCGGCTTCACCGGCCGCAGCCTGGCGGCGCTGGCCAGCCCGCCTTTGTATGTCCGGCTGACGCTGCAGCAATTCGTCCGCATCGGCTATCTCTCCATGCCGGTGGTGGGGCTGACAGCGCTTTCCACCGGCGCGGTGCTGGCGCTGCAGATCTATCTGGGCGGCAACCGCTATGGCGCCGAGGCCATCGTGCCGCAGATCGTGGTGCTGGGCATCACCCGCGAACTGGGGCCGGTGATCGCCGGTCTGATGGTGGCGGGACGGGTGGCGGCGGCGATCGCTGCGGAGATCGGCACCATGAAGGTGACCGAGCAGATCGACGCCCTGACGACGCTTTCGACCAATCCGGTGAAATATCTGGTGGTGCCGCGGCTGCTTGCCGCCGTGATCTCGATGCCGATCCTAACCGCGGCGGGCGATTCCATCGGCGTCTTCGGCGGTTATCTGGTGGCGACGCAGAATCTGGGCTTCACCGGTTCGGTCTATCTCAAGAACACGGTGGATTTCGCCACCAGTTCCGACATCAGTTCCGGCCTGATCAAGGCGGCGGTGTTCGGCTTCATCGTCGCGCTGATGGGCTGCTATAACGGCTTCAACAGCAAAGGCGGGGCGCAGGGCGTGGGCGCCGCCACCACCAATGCGGTGGTGTCGAGCTGCATCCTGATCCTGGCCACCGACTTCGTCCTCACCGCTCTGCTGTTCCACACCGCATGACACCGAAGATCCAACTGATCGGCGTGAAAAAGCGCTTCGGCCCCAAGGTGGTGCTGGACGGGGTGGATCTGACCATCGCCCCGCGCACCTCGCTGGTGATCATCGGCGGCTCGGGCACCGGCAAGTCGGTCACCATCAAGTCCATCCTCGGCATCATCACGCCCGACGAAGGTCAGGTGCTGATCGACGGGGTGGACGTCACCCATCTGCGCGGCGCCGATCGCGACTCCCTGATGAAGAAGTTCGGCATGCTGTTCCAGGGTGGAGCTTTGTTCGACAGCCTGCCGGTGTGGGAGAATGTCGCTTTCGGTCTGATCCAGGGCCGCGGCGTGGCCCGCGCCAAGGCGCGTGACATCGCCATCGAGAAGCTGGCCAAGGTCGGGCTGACGCAGGATGTGGCCTTCCTGAGCCCTTCCGAACTGTCAGGCGGCATGCAGAAGCGTGTCGGCCTCGCGCGCGCCATCGCCGCCGATCCGGAGATCATCTTCTTCGACGAGCCGACCACCGGCCTTGATCCCATCATGGCCGATGTCATCAACAACCTGATCGCCTCGACGGTGAAGGATGTCGGCGCCACGGCGCTTTCCATCACCCATGACATGGCCAGCGCGCGCAAGATCTCCGACACCATCGCCATGCTCTATGGCGGCAAGATCATCTGGACCGGACCGACCAGCCAAATCGACCACAGCGGCAATGAATATGTGGACCAGTTCATCCACGGGCGTGCTGAAGGCCCGATTAAAATGGCGGTAAAAGCCTAATCGCCGTTCTCAGAGGGGGGATCAGATGCGATCTGCAAGGCACATTCTCATTTTTACGTTTGTTATCCTTGCAAGCTTGCAGGTCGCCATTGCTCAACCGCGCGCGCAGGCGTCTGTGGCATTCGACGCGCAATCACCCGATGCGTCTATTCCGCGTCCCGCGGCAACGATCCTCGGGGTTACGATAGACGCCACTGGCAAAGTGCAGGATGCCGTGATCGCGACCACGTCCGGTTCTGCGAAGCTCGATCAGGCCGCCATAGAGCAGGTGAAAAACAACGGACGCTTTCAGCCCTTTGTTCTAGGCGGCGTGCCAAGAGAATCCATGTTCCTGGTAAGCGTGAATTGGCGTCCAAAGGACGCCGGCGAATAAGCACACTTTGGCCTCTTAGGGCCTCTTGCCTTTTTTGTTCTCTTTTTGTACCCATTGGGCATGGCCAAGCCCTCCGCCTCCTTCGCCTGCCAATCCTGTGGCTCCGTCACGGCCAAGTGGGCCGGCAAATGCGAGGCCTGCGGCGGCTGGAATACCCTTGTGGAAGAGGGGGCGGCCCCCCCCATCGGCGCGGGCGCCAGCCGGCGGATCAAGGGCCGGCGCTTCGTCCTGGAAGACCTCAAGACCGACCAGCCGGCCCCCCAGCGCCGCCCCACCGGCATCGCCGAGTTCGACCGTGTCACCGGCGGCGGACTGGTGCCGGGCTCGGCCCTGCTGGTGGGGGGCGAGCCGGGCTTCGGCTCGTCCTCCCTGCTCCTGCAGGCGCTGGGCCGCTACGCCCTGTCCGGCCAGCGCGCCGTCTACATCTCGGGCGAGGAGGCGCTGGCGCAGGTGCGGATGCGTGGCAGCCGGCTGGGCCTTTCCGAGGCCCCGCTGCATCTGGGCGCCGCCACCAATGTGGAAGACATCCTGGCCACACTGGAATCCGGTCCGCCGCCCGGCATCGTCGCCATCGATTC
>CAZYGO010000351.1:0-11414 GCA_964647455.1 uncultured Rhizobium sp. | reverse complement strand
GAGCCCCAGCAACCAATCTGCTGCCGCCAAGGTCATGACAGTTCTTCCGATGAACATGCTGGCGGCATTTTCTTTGGAATTGTATTTCAAGGCGTGGCTGCTGCAGTCGGGGAAAGGCTCTAAAGAGGTCAGAGCTTACGGCCATGATATTCACGCGCTCTATGTTGACGCCATAGCAGCGGGCCTGCCGGAGATCAGGTCGCTGGACGATGTTGTGTCTCTTTTCGCGGACCCCCATGAGGAACTGGCATATCGCTACCTGAAGGATGGTGCCGTTTTTCAGACCGCAAATTGGGGAAATGTTTTGGCGGTGATGCGCCAGCTGGATACTGAAGTGGATCGATTTGTGGGCGCCAGCGCGAGCAAAGGTCTACAGCCTGGACATTAGTTAGCTATCCGCACATCGCCGCCGCGCAACAAAGGCGCGCGAGCAAAATACGCCACCCGGCACCTTCCTATCCTCCGGCTATCTGCTTTATGCGATAATGCCCGCATGAACCGGCCGCGCCGCCACCGCTATCCCAACGCTGTCCACTCCCAGGGGGGAGGGGGGAGGGGCAATTTCGGACAAACGAATACCCGCCAAGCCCCTGCACCCAAAGCAAAGGACGCACGCGAAGGCCGCGCCTGTCCACCGCTGTGGCGCGGCGCTGTCCACCTGTTGTCCACCCTGGCCGTCATGGCGCTGGCATGCGCGCCCGCTGCCGCCGCGCCCTGGGTCAGGAGCTTCGTCGTCACCACCTACGAGCCCGCCTTCCTCTATGGCGGCCCGGCCGGCACGGCCGATGCGCCCGGCAGCGACTGCCCCGGCGGCAGTGTGCCCGACAATGACTATGCGCGCCTGCTTTCCACCGGCTGGCGCAGCCTCGCCGACATCGCCGAACTGGTCAGGCCGCCGGTGCCCAGCATCGAGCCTTATCGCCTGCTGGCGCCCGCGCTGCATTTTCGCGGCTTCCGTCCGGGCATAGATACCTATCTCAATCCCTTCGCCGCGCCCGATCCGGGCCTGGCGCAGGTGAGCGGCCGCGTCGCCGAAGGCTTCGACCTCGACGGCAATGCGCAGACCGGCGGTTTTGTCTCGGCCGACGGCGCGCGCGGCTTGGACAATGGCCTCTACCGCGCCCTGGGCTGCCTCTCGGCCTTTCGCGGGCCGCAGGCGCCGCTCAGCGCGCGTGCCAACGAGCGCCTGCGGGACGGCCTGCAGACCATCCTGATCCGCCTCAGCGGCAACGCCTCGCCCGCGCGCGACGATGCCGTGACGGTGGAGATCGGCACCTCGCCCGATCCGCTGGTGCGCAACACGGCCGGCCAGGTGCTGGCGGATTATTCCTATCGCCTGGCGGCGCAACCGGCGAAACTGACCGGCCGCATCCGCGACGGCGTCCTCACCACCCTGCCGCTGGCCGAACTGAAAGCGCCCGATTTCGCCTGGAGCCAGAGCAATCGCGGCGCGGTCCTGTTCCGCCAGGGCCGCCTGTCCCTTCGTCTTGCGCCCGATGGCGGCGCCACCGGCCTGGTCGGCGGCTATCGCGACTGGCGCGAGCTTTATGCGCGCATGGCCTTCAATGTCGCCATCGAGGGGCCGTTCCTGGAGATCCCCTATCGCGAGAACCTGATCGCCATCTATTACGCCCTGGCCCGCAACGCCGACGCCGATCCCGATGCGCGCGGGCGCAACCGCGCCATCTCCACCGCCTATCGCTTGCGCGCGGTTCCCGCCTTCGCCGTCTCCTCCCACGCGCCGGACGCCCCGCCGCCGGAACCGCCCAGCCGGCGCATCGAGCAGGAAAGGGCGGATTTCGCCCGCGCCGCCGCCAGCCGCCGGATCGCCCTGCAAACGGGCGCAAGCCCATGATCATCTTTGTCTTTCCAGCGGCGAGGGGCTCGTTTAGCGTCCCCTCCCATGCCGGTCCGATTCCCGCCCTTGGCTCTCGCCCTGCTGCTGGCCGTTGCCGCCGCGGGCTGCCAGACCGCGCCGCCGCCGCTGCCGCCAATGCCCGCGCCCAAGCCGGTGCCGCAGGAGCCGCCCAGAGTGGAACTGCCCGCCAGCGCCGGGGTCTACAAGATCGGCGAGCCCTACCAGATCGACAACATCTGGTACTATCCGCGCGAGCAGCCGGACTATGACGAGACCGGCATCGCCTCCTGGTACGGGCCGAATTTCTACGGCAAGCGCACCGCCAACGGCGAGGTCTATGACGGCAACGCCCTGACGGCGGCGCACAAGACGCTGCCCATGCCGGTCAATGTGCGCGTCACCAACCTGGACAATGGCAAATCCATCGTCGTGCGCGTCAACGATCGCGGGCCCTATGCGCGCGGGCGCATCATCGACCTGTCGCGCCGCGCCGCCGAGCTGCTGGACGTGGTGCAGACCGGCACCGCGCGCGTGCGCGTGACCTATCTGGCCAGGGCCGATCTGGGCGGCGGCGCTCCGCCGCCACCCGAGACCCCGCCCGCCATCGCCAGCGCTCTGCCGCCGGTGCCGTCCGGCCGGGTGGAGAGCGCGCCGCTGGGCGCGCTGCCCGGTGTCGCGACGGCGCCGCCGGTGGTGCAGAAGCCGCTGCCGGTGCCCGTGCCCAGCGCGCCGGTGCAGTTGGCCTCGACCGAGCCCAGCGGGCAGGTGGACCGGGTTCCGGTTCCCGCCACCAACCGGCTCTATGTCCAGGTCGGGGCATTTTCCAACATCGCCAATGCCCAGCGGCTGATGAATTCGCTGGGCGGGGGCTTGCGCATTTCCACGCTACAGCGAGGGGGCCAGACCCTCTATAGAGTCCGCACCGGTCCGCTGGCCTCGGTGCAGGAAGCCGATGCCGCGCTGGCGCGCATCAGCGCCCAATCCGGCGGGGAAGATGCCCGCATCGTTGTCGATCAATAGTCTGGAGTTGTCATGCGCCGTTTCCTGATGGTCCTGCCCCTGCTGTTCGCCGCCATGGTTCCCGCCCGGGCCGCAATGGACACGGCGGCGGAACACGCCCTGCTGATGGATGCCGATACCGGCCAGGTGCTGTGGCAGAAGGACGGGCTCACGCCCCAGCCGCCGGCTTCCATGTCCAAGCTGATGACGCTGGACCTGCTGTTCCAGCGCCTGGCCGACGGGCGCATCAAGCTCACTGACACGCTGCCGGTGTCCGAGCGCGCCTGGCGCACCCAGGGCTCGAAGATGTTCGTCGAGCTTGGCAACCGCATCGCGGTCGAAGACCTGATCCGCGGCATCATCATCCAGTCGGGCAACGATGCCTGCGTCGTGGTGGCGGAAGGCCTTGGCGGCACCCTGGAAGGCTTTGTCGAGCTGATGAACAAGCGCGCGAAGGAACTGGGCCTGGCCCAGTCCACCTTCGTCAATCCCGATGGCCTGCCCGAGCCGCCCGGCCAGCTGATGAGCGCGCTCGACCTGGCCAAGCTGGCGCGGCACATCATCCGCACCTATCCGCAATATTATCATTATTTCAGCGAGCGCGAGTTCACCTGGCACAAGATCCGCCAGCCCAACCGCGACCTGGTGCTGGATTCGCTGCCCGGCGCCGACGGCCTCAAGACCGGGCACACCGACGCCGCCGGCTATGGCATCACCATCTCGGCCAAGCGCGGCGGCCAGCGGCTGATCCTGGTGCTGAACGGGTTGCGCTATCCGCAGTACAACAACGACTACTTCCCCAAAATCCGCCGCGCCGAGGAGGCTGGCCGGGTGATGGAAATGGCCTTCCGCGAATTCCGCCGCTTCCCGCTGACCGCCGCCAACCAGGTGGTCGGCGAGGCCCCTGTGCTGAACGGGGCCAGGCCTGCCGTGAAAGTCACGCCCGCCACGGCGGTCGCCGTCACCATGCAGGTGGATTCGCGCGCCGGCCTCAAGACGACGCTGCGGATCAATCCCGGCCTGACCGCGCCGGTGGCGCAGGGCCAGCGCGTCGGCAACATGGTGATCACCGCGCCGGATTTCCCGCCGCTCACCGTTCCGGTCTATGCGGCCGAAAGCGTGGCGAAGGAGAACATCTTCATGGGTCTCTGGCACAAGGCCACCGGGATGTTCCGGAAGAAATGAGCCCGGGGACATGAACCAGGCTCCCGGCCGTTTCATCTCGCTGGAAGGCGGGGAGGGCACCGGCAAGTCCACCCAGGTGCGCCGGCTGGGCGCCAGCTTGCGTGCGCGCGGCATCGAAACCGTGCTGACCCGCGAGCCGGGGGGCTCGCCCGGCGCTGAACAGATCCGCAAGCTGGTGGTGGAAGGCGATGGTGGACGCTGGACGCCCATCACCGAGACACTGCTGCTCTATGCGGCGCGCGCCGACCATGTCGCGCGGGTCATCGGTCCGGCGCTGGCGCGCGGCGCCTGGGTGATCACAGATCGCTTCAACGACTCCACCTTCGCCTATCAGGGCGCTGGCCGGGGCGTGCCGCGCGAAACCATCCGACGCATCGACGCCGCCGTGCTGGACGACTTCAAGCCCGACCTGACGCTGATCCTGGACCTGCCAGTGGAGGTTGGGCTTGGCCGCGCCATGGCCAGGGGCGGGGCCGAAACCCGCTTCGAAAGCCTGGACCGCGACTTCCATGAGCGGATGCGGGCGGCCTTTCTCGACATCGCCCGCAAGCAGCCGGACCGCTGCCGCGTGATCGACGCTGGCGGCGATGAGGAAACCGTGGCCGCGGCGATTTGGGACGCCGTGCAGGCCCGTTTCGCTCTATAAGCGCCCATGGCCAGGCGCCCCAAAAGCAGCGGCGAGGATTTCGAAAGCGATCGCATCGCGGGCTTTGCCCATCCGCGCGAGACCGCAACCCTGCTCGGGCAGGAAGCGGCGCTGGCGCTGGCGGCGGCGGCCCTGCGCGGCGGCCGTCCGCCCCATGCCTGGTTGATCACCGGGCCGCCGGGTATCGGCAAGGCGACATTGGCCTACCGCATGGCGCGCTATTTGCTGCGCCACGGCGCCACGACGGAAGGCCCGGCCGATCTTTCGGTGCCCGCGGACGATCCCGTGGCGCGCCAGATCGAGGCGCGTGCCCATCCGGGTCTGCTGGTGCTGAAGCGCGGTCTCAATCCCCGCACCGGCAAGCCCCAGACCGAGCTGCCAGTGGACGAAGTGCGGCGCCTGTCAGGGTTCTTCGGCATGACGGCCGGCGCGGGCGGCTGGCGCGTGGCGATCATAGACCCGGCCGACGACATGAACGAGAACGCCGCCAACGCGCTCCTGAAGCAGTTGGAGGAGCCGCCGGAAAAAGCGATGCTGCTGCTGCTGTCGCATCGACCGGGCCGCCTGCTGCCCACCATCCGTTCGCGCTGCCGCCGACTGGATCTGCGGCCGTTGCCGGATAGCCTGGTGGAGCACGCCTTGGCGGGGATGCTGCCGGACATGGCGCGCGAGGAGAGACAGGCCCTGGCCCAACTGTCGGGCGGCAGCATCGGCGCCGCTCTCACCCTGGCGGACGGCGATGGCGCCCTGCTGGCGGAGGAGGCCGGGCGGCTGATCGAACGGGCGCGCGAACCGGATATGGTGGCGTTGTATGCCCTGGGCGAGAAAATCGGCCGCATCCGCGACGGCCTGCCGCTGTTCGGCGATTTCCTGGCGGCGGGCCTGAGCGAACGCATCCGCGCCAGGGCGCGCGCCGGCGGCGACGCGCGCCGCTGGGCCGAGGCCGCCGCGCGCGTGCAGGAACAGTTTGCCCGTGCCGATGGCCTCAACCTGGAACCGCGCCAGACAATCTGGACGGCGGCCCGCACGCTGGCGGAAACGGCGCGCCGGGCAGGGGGGCTTTAGGAATGCTGGTGGACAGCCACTGCCATCTCGACTTTCCCGAACTCGCCGCCGATGCCGATGCGGTGGTGGCGCGGGCGCGCGCCGCCGGGGTTGGCGCAATGGTCACGATCGGCACGGAGCTTGCGCGCTTTCCCGGCGTGCTGGCGATGGCCGAACGCTTCGCGCAGGTCTGGTGCAGCGTCGGAACCCACCCCCATGAATCGGGCAAGGAACTGGTCACCGACCCGGCGCCACTGCTGGCCCATGCGGGCCATCCCAAGGTGGTGGCCATCGGTGAAACCGGCCTGGACTATTATTACGAGCATAGCCCCCGCCCGCCCCAGATCGAAAGCTTCCGCGCCCATATCGCGGCGGCGCGCCAGGCCGGGCTGCCGGTGATCGTGCATACCCGCGACGCCGACGACGACACCATCGCCGTGCTGGAAGACGAAATGGGCAAGGGCGCCTTCACCGGCCTGATCCACTGCTTCACCGGCACGCAGCGCCTGGCGGATGCGGCCCTGGCGCTGGGGCTTTACATCTCGGTCTCCGGCATCGCGACATTCAAAAATTCGGGCCCGCTGCGCGATGTCATCGCCACCGTGCCGCTCGAACGGCTGCTGGTGGAAACCGATGCGCCTTTCCTGGCGCCGGTGCCGCACCGGGGCAAGACCAACGAGCCATCCTTCGTCGTTCACACCGCCAATATGCTGGCCGGGCTGAAAGGCGTGACGGCGGACGCGTTGGCCGCCGCCACGACGGAAAATTTCTTCCGCCTCTTCAGCAAGGTGCAAAGGCCGCAATGAGCCTGTCGGTTCGGATTCTGGGCTGCGGGTCTTCCGGTGGCGTGCCGCGCCTGGGCGGCGCCGACGGCGGCGGCAATTGGGGCGCCTGCGATCCGGCCAACCCGAAAAACCGGCGCAGCCGCTGCTCGATCCTGGTGCGAAACGGCGCGACCCGGGTGCTGGTGGATACGTCGCCCGATTTGCGCCAGCAGCTTCTGGACGCGCGGGTGTCGCGGCTGGATGGCGTGCTGATCACCCACGACCATGCCGACCAGACCCATGGCATGGACGATCTGCGCCCGCTGGTGCTGGCGCAGGGTGGCCGCAAGCTCGACATGTGGAGCGACCGTTTCGCCCTGGACAGCCTGCACCGCAAGTTCCGCTACATTTTCGAGACACCGCCCAACCGTGATTATCCGCCCATCGTCACGGCCCATGAACTGCCCGAACCTTTCACGCCCTTCGCGATCGCGGGCGCGGGCGATCCCATCCCGGTGCTGGCCTTCGGGCAGGGCCATGGCCGCATCCGTTCACTGGGCTTCCGCTTCGGACCCGTAGCCTACTCGCCCGACGTCGACATGCTGGACGAAGCCGCCTTTGCCGCGCTGGCCGGGGTGGAATGCTGGATCGTGGATGCGCTGCGTTACACGCCCCATCCCAGTCATGCCCATCTGGCGCGGACGCTGGAATGGATCGCGCGCGTGAAGCCGCAACGCGCCATCCTGACCAATCTTCATGTGGACCTGGACTATGCCACGCTCAAGGCCGAGCTGCCGCCCGGCGTCGAGCCGGCCCATGACGGCATGGAACTGGCCTTCTAGCGCGGCGCCGGGCCGCCGGAGGCGGGCCAGGGCAGTGCCGCAGGGTGAAGCTTTTCCTGTAAACTTCTGCTATCCTGTCCTGGCGACATGGTCCGAAAGGAGCCCTCGATGAAGCTGCAACTGGCCGCCGCTGCGACGCTGGCGATGCTTTTCCTGTCCGGTCCGGCCTTCGCCGATGCCGTGGTGGTGCTGGGCGATGGCCCGGAACGGATGTGCTATCTGTCGGCCAAGACCGGCATTGATCTGACCGGGGGGCTGGATCACTGCAATGCCGCGCTGGATACCGCGCTGATCTTCCATGACCGCGCCGCCACCTACGTCAATCGCGGCGTGATCGAGCACAAGATGAACCGGATCAGCGCCGCGATGAACGACTTTAACGAGTGTTTGCGGATGATGCCCGACCAGCCGGACGCCTATGTCAATCGCGGCGTCGCCTATATGAGCGAAGGCAAGCTGGACCTGGCGCTGGCCGATATCGAGAAAGGCATCTCGCTTAATCCGTCCGAGCCGCCGCTGGCCTATTTCGACCGCGCCATCGTCTATGAGAAGATTGCCGCCACGTTCCCCGAAGGCGCTCAGCGCCAGGCCAACCTGCAAAAGGCCTATGCGGACTACCAGCGGGCCGTGAAGGAAGCGCCGGAGTTCACCGCTGCCGCCAACGCGCTGGCCCGGTTCCGGGTGGTGCCCAAGGCGCGGGCCTCCTGAACCGACGGACGTTCCGGCTCAGGGCTGGAAGACGCATTCGCGGCAGCCATTCGTACGGCCGTGACGATCGCACCGGCACGGGAACAGGAGCCGGGAATCCGTCCATGAAGGCTCGCCTCCAGCCGATGCGGGCTACCCAGGGCGCACGAGGCTGAGTTGATAGCGAACGGCGCGGTCCCGGCGTCATCCATGACTATCGCCACATTATTTCCCATAATATTACTTATACGAAAAAATCACCTGAGGCGAAAAGCCTGACGCGGCCGGGCCGTCAGCGCCTTACCCTTCCGGCCATGCCGACTCTTGAACCCTCCCGCGATATCGCCGCTCTGCTCGCCATCATGAAGACGCTGCGCGAGCCCGGCGGCTGCCCCTGGGACCGCGACCAGACCTTCGCCACCATTGCGCCGTACACCAGTGAGGAAGCCTATGAGGTTGCCTCGGCGATCGAGGAAAAGGACTGGAAGTCGCTGCCCGGCGAACTGGGCGACCTGCTATTCCAGGTCGTCTTTCATGCGCGGATGGCCGAGGAAGCCGGCCTGTTCGATTTTGGCGATGTGGTCGAAGCCGTCACCGCCAAGATGATACGCCGCCATCCCCATGTCTTTGGTGACGAGCAGGCCCAGGCCAGCGCCGAGGAGCAGAAGGCCTATTGGGAGAGCCTCAAGGTCGAGGAGCGCAAGGCCAAGGCGCTGGCCGGGGTGCTGGACGATGTTCCGGTCGCCCTGCCCGCCCTGGTTCGCGCCGAGAAGCTTCAGAAGCGCGCTGCAAGCGTCGGTTTCGACTGGAACAATGCCGCCACGGTGGTGGACAAGATTGCCGAGGAGGCCCGCGAAGTGGCGGAGGCTGAGACCCAGGCGGACCGGGAAGAGGAAATCGGTGACCTGCTGTTCGTCGTCGCCAACCTGGCCCGGCACCTGAAGGTGGATCCGGAGGCGGCCCTGCGCGCCGCCAACGCCAAGTTTACACGCCGCTTCCACCATATCGAGGCGGCGCTGGCGGCCCGCGACTCCTGCCCGGCGGCGGCCTCGCTGGAGGAAATGGAAGCCCTGTGGCAGGAGGCCAAGGCGGCTGGGATCAAATGATCCCCAAGCCTGTAGATTTAATCATCCACATGAGAATAACAGTATAACTTCCTATTTAAAATGAATTTTCTTCTCGAAACGATTTTCGAACCGCGCCCGGTCCTGTGGAGATATCCGCAAGGATAGACTGATCTTGCTGGCGTGTTCGCGCCGGCCCAGCACCTGGGCGTGGCGGTAGACAAAGGCCAGGTCAGCTCCCTCTTCCGCCCGCAATGTCACGGATGCCTCGATGTTGTCACGCGTCACGGCGTCTTCGAATCCCGCCAAAAGTGCGGGAATTCCCGCGCCGGTGACGGCCGAAATGGCATAGGCGCCGTCCCGTCCGTTCTGGGCCTCCAGCCCCCGCCGTGGCCCCGGTTCCAGCAGGTCGATCTTGTTCAGCACTTCCAGGATCGGCCGGTCCTCCGGCACCCCCAGCTCAGCGAGGATCGCCAGCACGTCGGCCTTCTGGGCCGCGCTCTCGTCGTGCGCGGCGTCGCGGACATGGGCGATGACATCCGCCTCCAGAACCTCCTCCAGGGTGGCGCGGAAGGCGGCGACAAGTTCGGTGGGCAGGTCGGAGATGAAGCCCACCGTGTCGGACAGGATGACCCGCGTCCCGCCCGGCAGCTTCAGCCCCCGCATGGTGGGATCCAGGGTGGCGAACAACAGATCCTTGGCCAGCACCTCCGCCTTGGTCAGGCGGTTGAACAAGGTGGACTTGCCGGCATTGGTGTAGCCGACCAGGGCGATCACCGGATACGGCACCTTTTTGCGCGCCTGGCGCCCCAGGCCGCGGGTGCGCCTGACCTGCTCCAGCTCCTTCTTGATCTTCACGATCCGCTCGGAGATCAGGCGGCGGTCGCTTTCGATCTGGCTTTCGCCGGGCCCGCCGAGAAAGCCAAAGCCGCCCCGCTGCCGCTCCAGGTGCGTCCAGGACCGGACCAGCCGCGAGCGCTGATAATTCAGATGCGCGAGTTCGACCTGCAACGTGCCTTCGCGGGTCTGGGCGCGTTCGCCGAAGATTTCCAGGATCAGCGCCGTTCGGTCGAGCACCTTCGTGCCCCAGGCCTTTTCCAGGTTGCGCTGCTGCACCGGCGACAGGCTGGCATTGACCATCACGATTTCCGGCGCGTGTTCGCGCGCCAGGGCGGCGATCTCCTCGACCTTGCCGCTGCCCAGCAGCGTCGCCGGCACCGGCCGCGCCAGGGGCGCGACACCAGACCAGACGACGTCCAGATGGATGGCCGCGGTCAGGCCGACCGCTTCCTCCAGCCGGGCCTGGGCGTCGCGCAGGGTGCGCTCGCGGTTTTTGGGCTCGACGTGCAGCACCAGTGCCGCACGCCGGGCAGGCTCACGCTTGGCCAAGTCAGGCGTCGCCCGGCTCGTCCTGGAGCTGGATCGGGCCCAGCGGCATCACCGTCGAAATGGCGTGCTTGTAGACGAGCTGGGACTGGCCGTCCCGGCGCAGCAGAACGCAGAAATTGTCGAACCAGGTGATGTTACCCTGCAGTTTCACGCCATTGACCAGGAATATGGTCACCGCCGACTTGGATTTGCGGACGGCATTCAGGAACGTGTCCTGCAGATTCTGTTGTTTTTCGCTCATGGGTTGGCCCATTTTTCGTGGCGCACGGGGATATGCGCGAAGGCCAGCATAATGGATTGCTGCAATTGCGAAAGCGAAAAGTCAGTTTTCCGGGCTGCCTGATTTGGCGGCATAGAGCGCCTGGAGCCTGAGCGTCAGCGGTCCGGGCCGGCCGTCTCCGACCGGCTGGCCGTCAATCGCCACCACCGGAACTGCCGCACCGGAGGCCGAGGTCAGGAAGGCCTCGCGCGCCGCCAGTGCCTCGGCGACGCTGAATTTACGCTCAGCCACCGCAAGCCCCGCCTCCCGGGCCGCCGCCATCACGACCGCCCGCGTCACCCCCGGCAGGATGTCACGGCTCAGCGGCCGGGTGACCAGGGTACCGCCGGACTCGACGATCCAGCCATTGGTCGAGCCGCCTTCGGTCACGAAGCCTTCCGCATCCACCAGCCAGGCTTCGGCGGCCCCTGCCCGTTTCGCTGCCGTCTTGGCCAGCACCGCCGGCAGCAACTGTGTCGTCTTGATGTCGCGCCGCGCCCAGCGTTCGTCGGGGCGGGTGATGATTTTCACGCCCTGCGCCAGGCGTGCCGCCGCGGCGGATGGATCGTTGGCGCGGGCGGTCAGGATCAGTGTCGGCCGCGATGCGGGTTCGGGCACGGGATGGTCGCGGCGGAAAGTACCGCGCGTCACCTGCAGATAGACCAGCCCGTCGCGGA
>CAZYGO010000350.1:0-4004 GCA_964647455.1 uncultured Rhizobium sp. | reverse complement strand
GTCTGAGCGCCGACCACCGACTGATGGCCAAAAGCTCGGTGCCGCGTGTCCGTTTATCAGAGCGGTCAGCAGGCGAAGGGAACTTCACCGTTCGTGGTTCGCATCCGGGTCGCAACCAGCCCATTTAATGCCGCACCTGCGAGGCCAGATCCAGAGTCCCGCTTCCGGCCGGGCATGGCGGCGCGGCATTATTGGCGGCTTAGCGGTGTAGAGGTTTGCAGTCGGCAGCAAATTGAATCGCGTGCGAATTTGTGCTTCTCTACCCATAAGTTGTACCGGGGGGATGCGAGGTATTCATTTTCGGGGGCATCCCGAAGCGTAAGTGAGCTCAATCGACGCGGTCGTTTCTGCCGGAAGACCCGTTGCCTTGTCTGTGTACTCCCCTGTTTTGAAGAAGCCGGTGCAGTTCCCTGCACCGGAAATCGGACGTTTGTCTTCTTCCCTGCAGGGTGCCGTGTCGGACGTAGAATTCAACGATATCGTGACCGGCATCTATCGCACGGTCGAGGACCAGAGCCTCTGGTCCGAGGTTCTGGGCAAGGTTGCGCAGAAGGTCGGTGGCGACAAGGGCGTGCTTTATAGCTGCGGCATCGCCCCCGAGGATGGCGGCGTCTGGGTCGTCAAGAATATCGAGGAATCCTCGATAGGCCGCTATGTCCAGCATTACGCCGCGTGCGATGCCTGGCGCCTCACGGCGGAAGCCAGAGGCATTCTGGACGGCAATATCCGAACCGGCGACCAAGTGTTGCCGCGCTCCGAGCTCTACCGTTCAGAATGGTATAATGATTTCGCTCATCCGCTAGGGCTGGATCATCTAGTCCACTTCGTTCAACCCGTGGCGATGGGCGGATTCTCGCCGGTGATGCATTTCTCGATTTTCGGTGGCGAGCGGCCGTTCGACGAAGAGGCGGTGCGCAGGCTTGCCGTCTACCAGCCACACCTGAAACAGGCGTTGGTGCTGCGGTCGCTGCTCGATGCGCGGGTGCGCGTGACGTCGGCCGAAATCCTGCTGCAGACGGTGCGTGATCCCGCGCTGGTCATAGACCGCGGCCTGCGGATCGTCGCCGTGAATGACGGCGGCAGGGAGATGTTGCGGGCTGGCGTGTTCCTGCGTTCCGAAAAGGGTGTGCTGGCCGCGCCTTCGGTCGGGCGGGAATTATTGCGCGCCCTCAATCAGCTGCTGCCGGCAGGCAATGACGCGGAGCCCTGCACCTTTGGCGCACAAGCAGCGGGGGGCTTTTGTACCTATAACGTTACGCCGATCAGCCTGGAATGGCCCCTGGGACGGCGAGACCACGCACTGATCGTTGTTCGCGGACAAGGGCAGCGCCATGCAGATGTTCAACTGCTGCGCAGCCTTTACGGACTGACGGCCGCGGAATTGAGGGTCGCACGCGAGCTGGTCGCCGGTGAGCAGGTTCGCGACATCAGTGAAAAATGGGGCATCTCTTCGGAAACGGTGCGCACCCACGTCAAACGTATCCTCGACAAGACCGATTGCCGCCGCCAGAGCGACCTGATCCGGCTGGTCTGGAGCAGTTTCCCGGTGCGCTAAGCCGCGTCACCCAAAAGGGTGATGCCAGATACAGCGCTTTCGCCAAAATCGGTGTGCGTGGCGCCGGCGATGCGGCGCCATCCAAGGGGGACTGTACATAATGCCCATCGATGCACCGCAACTGCAGACATACACGGCCTCCAGCAACTATCGGGCACTCGGCCAGCCTGACAAGCTGACCGGCGTCACCATACAGGATAATGGAACCCCGACGCTGACGGGCGCCACCGTCCGAATCAGTGACGGCTTTGTCGCCGGCGACCTGCTGGATGCCAACACCAACGGAACCGCCATTAACGCCAGCTACAATGCCACCACCGGTGTGCTGACGCTTTCTGGTACCGACACGCTGAGCAATTACGGGAACGTCCTCTCGAGCGTGGTCTTTGCCTCCTCCAGCCTGGATCCGACCAGCGGTGGCGCTCATCCCAGCCGCACCGTAACCTTCCAGGCCGACAACGGTCAGCCCTCCAACAATCTCAGCACCCCTCAAACCACCAACGTGACGGTTTCCGACCTGCCGGCTACACCCGAGAGCCCGGCGAACAAGGTGATCAACCCGCTGCCTGCCAGCGTGCTGATCGACACGAGTATCTTCAGTGTCTCGCTGCTGCCACCAAATCCCTTCGCCACCCCCAACACCACCAGCCTAAATGCCACGGCCGGCGACCTCAACGGAGACGGCTATCCCGAAGTGATCTGGGGCGGTTTCAGCGCGACGCCCAATTCCGACGGCACACCGAGCAACGTGCCGATCTATATTCTCTCCCCCAATGGGAACGGCATCACCCAGCTCGACACCGCAACGCTGCTGGGTGGTGTTTCGCAATATCCGGGAGCCGGCGTCTTCACCGTCGTGCGCGACTTTACCGGCGACGGCAAGTCCGATCTGCTGGTAACACCCTATAACGAACATCCTTTCATGCCGGAAAAGGTGACTTTGTTTATCAATGACGGCCATGGCGGCTTTACGCCGAAGGCCTTCGGTCCGGCCATCAATCCCAATGCCGGCCGCGACGGCGACGCCGATGGCAACGGCCTGCCGGATTTCATCACCGCCACCTATCAGGCCGAGAGGGCCTTCAACGACTATCTATACAAGGGCTTCTCCTTCGCTACCGGCGACGCCACTCCCCAGGAAGTCGTGCTGTGGCTGAATCAGGGAAACGGAAACTTCCTGGCCCTGCCGGTAACGCCCTACGGAAAATCGATCGCCGACGAGAAGGCGCAATATCCTGACGGTGCGCCCAACAACTCCACCGGCGGCTCCGCGGCGGCCATCGGGGATTTCGACAATAACGGCCAGGCCGACCTGGTGGTGGCCGATCTCAGCATCTGGGGCGTCAATTCCAAACCGGGCGGCGGCGGCTATCTGCCCCAGACCTACCTGATTTCGAACATTCAGCATGACGACCAGTCTGCCTGGGGGACCTACTCGGTTCTGCCCACGCCATATTTCGACAGCGAGCCCTATGCCAGCTTTTTCCGGCCGCTGGTCCACACTACCGGGGTTACCTCGACCACCGGCATGACCGTCACCGATTTCGACAATGACGGCCTCCAGGACATTCTGATCACTGCCACCGCCTATACCGGCAATGGTCCGCCGACTGCCGCGGTTACGCAGATGTTGAAAAATCAGGGCGACAACAAATTCGCCGACGTCACGAACAGCGTTCTCTACAATCAGTATCTTGGCAGCAGCGGCGACGGGGCCGAGCAGCCGGTGGTGATGGACGTAAACGGAGACGGTTTTTCCGATCTCGTCCTGCCGGAAGGCTCCAGCTACCAGTCGAACAACACCGATATCCAGAACAACAGTTGGGGCAACGAAATTCTCATCAATACCGGCAGCGGAAAATATGTCGCCGCCATGTGGTCGGGCTATGCATCGCTATGGGCGCAGATCACCGAAAAGATGGCGGCACAGGGATATTTCCCTGGCCAGCTTACCCAGCAGTTTTATCCTTACATGACACCCGATGGCCGGCTGGGTTTCGCCACCTACGATAACGCCTTCATCAATGGCGGGCAGGATTACGTCTTCGCCAATGTGATTGCCTCGCAGAAAATCTACACCGGCCCGGGCGGCGCCAATCCGGCGCTGCAGGGCGCGCCAGGCTTCAACGAGGCTTACTACCTGACCACCTATGCAGATGTCGCGGCGGCGGTAACGTCGGGAACCTATGCCAGCGGCCTGGCGCAATATCTGGCGGTGGGACGAACAGCGGGCAATTTTGCCTTCGCGCCGAATGCCACCGTGCAAGGCAGCGACAATGGCGACACGATCCGGCTCCGCGAAGGCAATGAGACCGCTTACGGCTTTGGCGGCGCCGACACGTTGATTGGCGGGGCTGGCAACGACGTGCTCGATGGCGGCGATAGCGAGAGCGACATGGCCGTTTACTCAGCGACGCGTGCCGATCTCACCCTGGGGCTGGCATCTGGC
>CAZYGO010000349.1:0-2577 GCA_964647455.1 uncultured Rhizobium sp. | reverse complement strand
TGTTGCTTAATGTGAGATTATCATACGTTGCAAGCGCAATCGACTGATTACCGGAGCCGTTATAATCAATGGTAGTGGTATTGGCAACAGCATCGAGGGAAGCGCCGCCGGAGATAGAGAAAGCGGAAAAGATGCCGGTGGTTCCAGCGGCAAGGGTCTTGGTCGAAGCATTAGTCAGAGTCAGATCGTAATAATTCATCGCCGCCACAGACTGTGCACTGGTGCCGTTGAAGCTGATGGCAGAAGAGTTTGTTATTGCATCGCCGGCTGCACTTCCGGTAATGGTCAAATCGCCGGCAATGGAAGTCGATCCGGCAGCGAACGTCTTCGTTCCGGAAGTTGCAAGTGTCAGATTGTAGTAAGTGATCGCGCCGATATTCTGAGCACCCGAACCGTTATAGGTAACGGTGGTAGAATTGGTTGTCGCATCAGCTGTTGCACTTCCGGTAATAGAAAGATCGCCGGCAACTCCGGTCGTTCCGGCTGCAAAGGTCTTTGTTCCCGATGTTGCAAGGGTCAGATGGTGATAATTGATTGCATTAACCGTCTGTGCACCCGAACCATTGTATTCAATAGTAATTGAATTTGTCGTTGCGTCAGCAGCAGCCGTTCCGCCGATAGAGAAAGTGTTGGCAATCCTGCTTGTGCCTGCAGCAAAGGTTTTCGTTCCTGCGTTGGAAAGAGAGAGATTGTAGTAATCCATTGCACCGACGGCTTGAGCACCGGAGCCGTTATAATCGATCGTGGTGCTGTTTGTCGTTGCATCAGCTGTTGCTGTTCCGCCGAAGGTAAGATCGCCGGTGAGGGCTGTGGTTCCCGCAGCAAAGGTCTTCGTTCCACTGCCGCTCAAGGCAAGGTTGTTATAGGCTTGTGCAGAAACATTCTGCGCTCCGGTGTTTGTGTAGCCGACCGTTCCTCCGGAGATATTCACCGTTCCTGTTACGGCGGGGAAGGAGACAGCAGTGTTCAAGGTTCCGTTTGCCAGAGAGAGATCTCCTGCTACGGTCAAACTGTTCCCTGAAAGAATCGTCACCACCAGAGAGCTGTTGTTGAGCGTAATCGAATTGACGGACGCGGCAACATTGATATTGATTGTTACCGCTCCGGTCAGATCGACATTGTTGCTGGAGCTGGGAACACCGTTCGGATTCCAGTTATTGGCATCTCCCCAGTTGCTTGTCGAAGCTCCGCCGTCCCATGTTTTGAGAGAGTAGATGGAAACTTCGCCGATCTGGAAGTCTCCAAACGCCGTCAGGCCTGTTGCCTGTGAACTGGTGGCGGTGAGTGTTCCTACAACAGGCAGTGTCCAGCCGCTGTTGTAGCGTGCGATGATGAAGTTGGCCGTATTAGCTCCTCCGTCCACATCTGCCGGCTGGAAGTTCATCGTAATATCATAACTGGTATACGTGATGGAGCCGGAGAGAGTCCAGTAACGATTTACACTGAGTGATGCTTCGATGCCCGATGTGAGTATCTGCGGATGATCTCCTGATGTGGTGCTGACGGTAAGAGCGCCGGAAACGGTGACATTGGTGAACGCTGTTGTAACCGGAGTATAACTGCTTGCATCTCCCACTTCGAAAGTGATGTTTGGTGAACCGGTCGGAACATCTTTGGCAAAGTTTCCTGCGATATGTCCACTGGTGCGGCTGACGGTTGCAGAAGCTCCCATCTGTAACGTGTATGATCCGGTGGAAACCACCCCGCTGCTCAGTGTGAGTGTGTTGGCGACTGTTGCAGAAGCATTTAAGGTGACTCCGCTGGCGTTGTTGATCGTCAGGTTGTAATAACTGATTCCTTGGGCGGTTTGAATGCTTGAACCGTTATATTCTATTGTCGAGGAGTTTGTCGTTGCATCGGCTGTGGCTGTTCCCGTCACGCTCATCGTCCCTGCAATCCGCGTCGTCCCGCTTCCGAAACTCTTTACGCCGCTGGTTGATAAACTTAGATTGTAATAATCAGCAACTGCAATTGTTTGTCCGACGGCTGCATTGTATTCGATTGTCGGGGAATTTGTTATTGCGTCGCCTGTCGCGGTACCGCCGAACGAGAGTGTTCCGGCGATGCGCGTTGTCCCTGCTGAAAATGTCTTCGTACCTGAAGTTGTAAGTGTTAGATTCTCATAATCTGTCGCAAAGATATTTTGTGTGCCGCCGAGTGCATATTGGACGGTGTTTCCTGATGCCGTTGCAGTCAATGCTGAGATCGTTGGCGGTCCGGAAAAATTGAGTGAAACTGTTGCTCCGCTTCCTTGAGCAAATGTTCCGCTTCCGCTCAATGAAGTGTTGATGGTGATAGTACTATTGTTCGTTAGCGTTGTTGCAGCAACGGCAATATCATCAAACACATAGGTCCCGCTGTTTGTGTAGCTTGTTGTAAAACTGACATTGGATATGGTTGTTGTTGCCGCCGTTCCGCTGAGTGTTCCTCCTCCTCCGGGCTTTTGGAATGTCCAGAGGCCTGTCCCGCTTGTAATACTGCCAGTGCCGTCTACTTGGAGATTTCCATTAATGATCAGGTCTTCATTCACAGTAAAATTAATCAAGCCGCCGGTATTAACAATAATGTTGCCGAGGG
>CAZYGO010000348.1:0-4245 GCA_964647455.1 uncultured Rhizobium sp. | reverse complement strand
ATGGACAAGATCGTCGATATCCAGATCGGGCGGCTGTCCCGGCTGCTGGCGGATCGCAAGATCACCATCGCGCTGGACGAAAAGGCCCGCCACTGGTTGGGCAATGCCGGTTATGACCCGGTCTATGGCGCGCGTCCCTTGAAGCGGGTGATCCAACGCCGGTTGCAGGATCCGCTGGCCCAGCTGCTGCTGGAAGGCAAGGTCGGCGACGGCGCCACGGTCAAGGTCAGCGCCAGCAAGAGCGGCCTGACGATAGATGGCCAGGAGTTCAGCGCCGGATCCGATGAATTGGCCGACCTGCCGCCACCGGGCACGTCGCTGAACTGAACCGGGCCGAATTGACCCGCCCCGCTTCGGCTGCGCTATAACCGGTCTGGCTCGAAGCGGAAGACGTCATGTCCCAGGTTCAGGAAATCAGCAACCCAGACTACTGGCGCCGGCGCGAACCGTCATTCCATATCGGCGACGAGGCTTTCTGGCGCGGCGTCAACCACTATCAACCGGGCAACGAGGAGGCGGCGGTCATTGACGGACGTGTCCGCAAGGAAGGCTATTTCCGCCTGCGCCATGACTTCGGTCTGGATCTGGATGCGATGGCGGGTGCGATCGGCCGGCTGGTCGCCGACGGTGTCCCGCCGGTCTTCGCCTTTGTCTATGACGAGTTCTGGGCGCTGTTCCGGGCGCTGGACAGTGTCTATGCCGGCATTCTCGGGCCCTATGGGCTGCTGCCCGATTTCTGGGTCTGGCACGTCGATGCGTCCCAGGGCGATGCGGGCTGGAAGCCGCACCGCGACAAAGGGCGCCTGTCGCTGCGCTCCGACGGCTCGCCCCTGTCGCTGTCCACCTGGATACCGCTGACCGATGCCACGCCGCTCAACAGCTGCATGTATGTGGTGCCGGCGGATCGCGATCCCACTTATGGCACCGAGCGGGAAAAGGAATGGCTGTTCGACCTGCCCTCCATCCGCGCGCTTCCCGCCAAGCCCGGCGATGTGATGATGTGGACCCAGGCGCTGATGCATTGGGGCAGCCGGGGTTCCTCCAGCGAAACGGCGCCCCGCATCAGCGTCTCGCTTGAAGTGCAGGCATCGGAAACGACGCCCTTCAACCGGCCTTTCCTGCCGTCGGGACAACTCGTCCCATTCTCTCTCCGTATGCACCTGATCGGAAAACAGATGCTGCAATACCGCCAGATGTACCGCCTGGATCCCGCCTTCGAGCCCCTGGCGCAGGAGCTGGCAGCAGGCCTGGAACGGGCATAACGCCGCAGCGGCGACGCGGCGGGTGGAAAGGTGTTCGCCGCTGCTTACCTTTGCCAGTGCTTCACGACGAAGGGCGGACGAACAGATGACCTGTGATCCCGATGCGGTTTCCCTGCGCATGGCGGCCCGCCGCGGCGTCATCGGCCGCTGTCCCTGCTGCGGCAAGGGTCGGCTCTTCGCGCGCTATCTCCGCCCGGTCGAGAATTGCGCCGCATGTGGGGCACGGTTCGCGGGCCTGCGCCCCGATGACGTGGCGCCCTGGGCCACGATTATCGTCGTCGGCCATATCTTCCTGCCGCTGGCCTTCATGGTGGACCTGGCCCGCGTGATGCCGCCCTGGATGGAGATGACCCTGTGGTCCGGATTCTTCGCCGCGCTTTCCATGGCGCTGCTGCCGCGCGCCAAGGGCATGATGCTGGGCGTGTTGTGGCAGACCCGCGCCACGGCGGAGCCGACGATCGTCAGCTGATATCCGGGCCTGCTTGAGGAAGTTGCCGGCGGCGGTTAATCGCGATCGGGAGATTATTTCGCTTTGGCCTGGCGCAGGTCGGTCGAGGCGTCGCTGACGCGTGTTTCCAGAGGCATCTGGGCCAAGGTCTCGTCGATCTTCAACCGCGCCTGGAGGAAGTTGCTAAGCTCGCGCCCTCCCAGCGTCCGGCCTTGCGCCATCTTGAGGGTGAGGGGATTGATCTGCGAGCCGTGCTGGAAGATCTCGTAATGCAAATGCGGGCCGGTCGTGAGGCCGGTGTTGCCGCTATAGGCGACAACCTGGCCCTGCCGCACCTTGACACCCTTGCGTAATCCCGGGGCGAAGCGCGACAGGTGAGCATAGCCCGTGCCCCAGCCATTGCCCATGTCGATCTTGAGGAAGTTGCCATAGCCGCTGGCTGCGCCCATGAACTGGATGGTCCCGCTGCCGGCCGCCTTCACCGGCGTTCCCACCGGCACGGCGAAATCCACGCCCTTGTGCACCCGGGTATAGCCCAGCACCGGATGGAAGCGCGAACCGAAGCCCGATGAAATGCGGGCGCCATCCACCGGCGTCTTCATCAGCATGCCCTTGGCGCTTTCGCCCTTGGCATCGAAATATTCCGGCGCCTGGTCGGGGTCGGGCTGGTAGCGGTAGAGCACGATGTCCTTGCCCGACAGGCGCATGCGCGCATACGAGATGCTGGCGGATCCGGGCGAGGGTTGGCCCTCGGCTGTGTAGTAATAGTCGTAATAGACTTCGAAACTGTCGCCGGGATGGACTTCGCGCTGGAAGTCCACCTTGTAGGAGAAGATGTTGTTGATCATGTCGACCACGACATCCGCCGGTATGCCGGCCTGCATGGCCGTGAGGTAGAGGCTGGAATCGACGGTGCCGCCGGCGCGGTGGTGATGGACCTGCAGCTGCTTCTTGGTCACCTGGGCATCGAAGCCACCCGACATTGTCCGGGTGATGGTGATGTCCTGTTCCACGCTGGGCGAGAAATGCAGCGCCAGCAGCCGCGAGATCGGGGCCGAAGTGCCGGGCGTGGCACCGGCCTCTTCGCTCTCGTCGGCCAGCGGCACTTCCACCGGCTTGTGGTTGACCATCACGACGGTGGTGCGGGGCTTGGCCGGCGCGGGCGCCGCGCCGCCGCTGGCATCGATGGTGGCGACGGCATAGGTGATGTCCACGCTCATGCCCGCCTTCAACGCGCGGGGGTTGAAATCCCTACCCAGGGCGGCGACGGCGGCGTTGGCGTCCTGGGGCGAGATGCCGGAATCCTCCAGCGCCCCGGCCAGCGTGTCGCCGGAATCCAGCGTGACGGTGCGGGTTTCCACCCCGGGGTCGCCATTGGCATGGTCGGCCTCGGGCGGCGCCTGCAGTTGCGGCAGGTTGCTGCTGAGCTTGAAGAGCCGCAGCAGCAATTCGTAGTTGAGCGGAATATGGGTGGTGGAGACCGAGGGCGAGGTCATGGGCAGTGTGCCAAGCGCCAACCAGCCCACCGTGCCCGCTACCATCGCGGTCATACCGGTGGAAACCGCGGCCCAGCGGCCATCGGTGGTGGCGATGGCGGCGCGCGCACGCCCCAGCCGGTGCTGCCATTGCGGGCGTGTCCATCGCATGGAAGTCAGATCGCGCCAGGCGCGCACACGTCAGCTCCGCTATTGTCGGATCGGACGGCCTTGCAGCCCGCCGTCATCCAGCCCAAACAATGGCCGCGGAGCCCCCCGGCAGAAGCGACCGCCTCCATTAAGCCGATGGGGTGGCAGCGCGTCAACACAAAGTGCTGTTCCAATTGAATAATCCGCTGGCGCTGATTCCGCCGGGCGCAGGCGATATCCTGCGAGCAAAGCCAGTGGCGCAATTGAGTCCTCACATGCACCGATGGGTCCAAATACTTGCTGCGACGTATTTTCTCATCCCTTCGCCAGCGCTGGCCTGGGGGCCGGAAGGCCATGAGATCGTCGCCCATCTCGCGGCCCTGAACCTGACGCCGCGGGCGCGCGCCGGCGTCAGCGCGCTGCTGGGCGGCGAACCGGAAGCCGCCATGGCGATCGCCGCCAACTGGGCTGACGAGATTCGCGACGACAGGCCCCAGAGCTCGGCCTGGCATTTCGTGAACATCGAGATCACCGGCGACCTGCGCTATCGGCCGGAACGCGACTGTCCCGGCGGAAATTGCGTGGTGGCGCAAATCGCGCGCGATGAGGCGATCCTCAAAAGCGCGGCAGCGGCCCCGGCATGGGCGGAGGCGCTGCGGTTTCTCATCCATTTTGTCGGTGACATCCACCAGCCGCTGCACAATGAGGACGTCGCGCGCGGTGGCAATGGAATCCACGTTCTGTGGCAAGGGTCGGAGCTGAACTTACATCACGTCTGGGACAGCTCCATCGCTGAGAAGCTGATTGGGGGTCTGCATGGGAAGCCGTTCCTGCTGGCAAAGGGCTGGGCTGATAAGCTGGCGGACGAGATTGCTGACGGCAAGTTTGCTGGCTTGAAGGCGCAGTGGCT
>CAZYGO010000347.1:0-4485 GCA_964647455.1 uncultured Rhizobium sp. | reverse complement strand
CCGGCCAGCGCGGTGGCCAAACGCAGCTTCGAATTCATCAGAAACGCCTCTTTTCCTGCCCCTGGGATGCGGGCCCGGCCCGCTTGTCTTTTATGGTATCAAGGCTCGGGCCCGCGTGGAGAAATGTCAACGCGGCGGATTCTCCGGCAACATGTTGCCAGGATCTTGCGAGACTTTATCCACGTCCTTCAGGCCGATGCTGGACGAGATAGCGATATCAGCCGGCCGCCCGTGGCGCCGTCGTCACGCCTCCCGGTACAGGCCCGTCTTGCCGTCGGCGGCCGGAAGTTTCACCCCCAGCTTGGTGCGCAGGTAATTGACGCAGGCCGCCAGATTGTCATCGACCGTGCCGGTGCCGTCGCCCTTGCGGGGCGCATCGATGTCGAATACCGCCCAGCCCTTGAAATGCTTCTTGCGCATGACGGCGAACACGCCGGGGAAATCCACCCCGCCGCCCTGGCCGACAGCGGCGTAAAGGCTCTTGTTCGGCGGGGTCTGCGATTCCCGGCTGGGCGTGGATTTGTTGCCGCGAAAGCGCGGGAACGTATCCTTGAGATGGAATTCGGCGATACGCGGGAAATACTCGTCCGTCATCTTCACCGGGTCCATTCCGCCCAGCACGTTATGGCCGGTATCCATGATGATGTGGACATAGTTGGGATCGGTCAGCTCCATCACGCGGCGGAATTCATGCTCGCGTTCCATCGGTCCCCAGATATGCGGATGCAGCGCCAGGCGCACGCCATACTTCTTGGTGCGCCGGCCTATCTCGTTGGCGGTATCGGCCAGGCCCTTGAGCTGGTCGTCGCTGGGCCCCTGCGGCGGACGCGCGCCCATGTTGTTCTTCCAGTGATCGATGCCCAGCGGTTGCAGGAAATCGCGGGCACAAGCTTCCATCTCGGCGATCAGCTGGGCACGGCCTTCCCCGCCCAGCCAGGGATATTGCGGCGCCGCGTTGGCGGGGCGGGCCGGGCGCGCCGACGGCCGCAGCGGCAGGTCGCCCACGCAGGCGATCGCCACGCCCGTCTCTCGGCTGAGCTGCTTGAGCGCGGCCACATTGTCCAGATACTGCACCACCTGGCCGGAATAAGGCTCGAACCCTTCCAGGCCGTAATGCTTCACATCCGCCAGCATGGTGCGCATGTCGGTGGACATCTGCAGCGACGACAGGCCCTCGGCGCTGACATTCCATTTGCCGAAGATCGAGCCGGTGGTGCCAAAGCGAATGCCGGCATCCTGGGGATCGAGCCCCTGCGCCAGCGCCGCTGACGGCAGCAGCGCCGCCGCCCCCGCCAGGAATTGCCGTCTTTGCATGATGCGCCTCCCCCGGATGTTTCCGCTTTCATCCATGCTACACCCCGGGGGCGATGACAGACAGACGGCAATTCGTGCTGGACAACACGGTGGCGATGGTGCCGCCGCTGGTGCCGGAGGTTGTGCTGCGCCTGGCCGCCGAGGTGGTGCCGCTGTGGCGCAAGACCGAAGAGGAACTGGCCGAGATGGGCGTGCCCCCGCCCTACTGGGCCTTTGCCTGGGCGGGCGGGCAGGCGCTGGCGCGCTATCTGCTGGACAATCCGGCCACCGCCGCCGGCAAGCGGGTGCTGGACATCGGCGCCGGCTCCGGTCTGGTCGGCATCGCCGCCGCCCGGTGCGGAGCGCAGAGCGTGCTGGCCGCCGACATCGACGCCTTCACCCTGGCCGCCATCGCGCTGAATGCCGAGGCCAATGGCGTGACGCTGCGCGCAAGCGGCGACGACCTGATCGGCGGGCCGGCGCAATTCGACCTGATCCTGGTGGGCGACCTTTTCTATGAGCGGCCGCTGGCGGAGCGGCTGCTGGCCTGGCTCGGGCCGCTGGACCTGCCGGTGCTGATGGGCGATCCCGGCCGCAGCTATTTTCCGAAGCACGGCGTGGAGAAGCTGGCCGCCTATCAGGTGCAGACGTCGCGCGACCTCGAAGACCGGGAGGTTCGCGACACCGGCGTCTATCGGTTGGCGCGCGCTTGACGGGCTCGCGACGCCATGAGAACGTTTAGAGAACATTGGAGAGGGTCATGCCTGCCGACGGCTATCTTGATTACATCGAACTGCCTGCCGCGGACGTGGCGGCGGCCAAGCGATTCTATGGCGCGCTGTTCGGTTGGAACTTCGTCGATTACGGCCCGGACTATGCCGAGTTCGACAGCGCCGGGCGCAAGGGCGGCTTCAACGCGCATCGGCCGCCCGCATCCGGCGGCGGACCGCTGGTGGTGCTGTTCGCCGTCGACCTCAACGCCATGGAAGCGCGGGTGAGACAGGCGGGGGCCGAGATCACCGCGCATCACCAGTTCCCCGGCGGACGGCGTTTTCATTTCCGCGATCCCAACGGCAACGAGATCGCCATCTGGACCCGCGCATGAACCGGGGCTAGGCGCGGGCGCATCGCTCTGCCACAGTGGCTCCCATCGCGCTTGGGGGAATCGTCATGCTGTTCGACCGCGTCAAGCCGCTGGACGCCATCCTGGCGACGGCCGAGAAGAAGGGCCTGCACCGTTCGCTGGGGGCCTTCCAGCTCACCCTGCTGGGCATCGGCGCGGTGATCGGCACCGGCATCTTCGTGCTGACGGCGGAAGCGGCACAGAAGGCGGGGCCCGGCATGCTGGCCTCCTTCGTGGTCGCCGGTTTCGTCTGCGCCGTGGCCGCGCTCTGCTACTCCGAACTGGCCTCGATGGTGCCGGTGGCGGGCTCGGCCTACACCTATACCTATGCCGTGGTCGGCGAGCTGATGGCCTGGATGGTGGGCTGGGCGCTGATCCTGGAATATGCCGTGGGCGCCAGCGCCGTCGCGGTGGGCTGGTCGAACCATGCGGTCGGCCTGCTGCATGGCCTGGGGTGGGACTTTCCCACCGCCATCAGCAACGCCGACGCCCTGATGGCGAAGGTGGAACTGCTGTTCGGCGCGCCGCTGACGCCGGAAATCCAGAAGGCGCTGGACGTGGGCGGCTGGGTCAACGTGCCCGCCATCCTGGTTTCCGCCTTCGTCACCTGGCTGCTGATCATCGGTACCAAGGAAAGCGCCCGCTTCAACGCCGTGCTGGGGGTGGTCAAGATCGCCGCCCTGACCGCCTTCATCGCCCTGACAATCCCGGTAATGAACGCGCAGAACTTCGTGCCTTTCGCGCCGACCGGCGCCACCGGCGTGTTCGGGGCCGCTGCCTCGATCTTCTTCGCCTATGTCGGCTTCGACGCGGTCTCCACCGCCGCCGAGGAAACCAAGAACCCGCAGCGCAACGTGCCGATCGGCCTGATCGGCTCGCTCGGCATCTGCACCATCTTCTACCGGCTGGTGGCGTCGGGCGCGATCGGCGCCATCGGCGCCCAGCCGGTGATGGACGGCGCCATGGCTCTCGCCCCCGGTTCGGCGGAACTGACCGGGCGCTGCGCCCTGGCGGGCAATGGCGTGCTGCAGCCGCTGGTCTGCTCCAAGGAGGCGCTGGTGCATGTGCTGGAGACCATCGGCTGGCCCGCGGTCGGCCGTCTGGTGGGCCTGGCCGCCGTCATCGCCCTGCCCTCGGTGGTGCTGATGATGATGTACGGCCAGACCCGCGTCTTCTTCACCATGGCGCGCGACGGCCTGCTGCCCGAGAAGCTGGCCTCGGTGCATGAGCGCTACCGCACGCCGCATGTGGTCACCATGGTCACCGGCGTCGGCGCGACCATCGCGGCGGCGGTGCTGCCGGTGGGCAAGCTGGCGGACTATTCCAACTCCGGCACCCTGTTCGCCTTCTTCATGGTGGCGATCGCGGTGATGGTGCTGCGCCGGACCGATCCCGACCGCAAGCGGCCCTTCCGCATGCCCGGCGTCTGGATCATCGCGCCGCTGGCGATCGTGGGCTGCGCCTGGCTGTATTTCTTCCTGCCGCTGACGGCGATCCTGGTACTGCCGGGCTGGGGCATCATCGGCCTGCTGGTCTATTTCCTCTACAGCAGGAAGCGCAGCCATGTCGGGCGCGGCCTGATCGAGCCGATGGGCAAGGACAAGCCGCCGATCTATGGCGTGGAAAACTGAGCCCGCCGCGTTAGACTGGAGCATGTCCTACAAGTCCCTGCGGGATTTCCTCGCGCGCCTGGAACGTGACGGCGAGCTGGTGCGCGTGACGCAGCCGGTCTCCACCGTGCTGGAAATGACCGAGATCCAGACTCGCCTGATCGCCGAAGGCGGCCCGGCGGTGATCTTCGAAAAGCCCGTCAAGGCCGACGGCACGCCGTCCGCCATGCCGGTGATCGTCAATTTGTTCGGCACGGTCAAACGGGTGGCGATGGGCGTCACCATGGGCGGGGCCGAGCGCACAAATGCGCTCGACCTGCGCGAGGTCGGCGAATTTCTGGCCCAGCTGCGCCAGCCGCAGCCGCCGCGCAGCTTCGGCGAGGCCGCGGAGCTTTTGCCGCTGGTGAAAACCGTGCTGGCGATGAAGCCCAAAACGGTTTCGCGCCCCGCCTGCCAGGA
>CAZYGO010000346.1:0-2588 GCA_964647455.1 uncultured Rhizobium sp. | reverse complement strand
AACTCCAATCCGGCCACCATCATGACCGATCCGGAGTTCGCCGACCGCACCTACATCGAGCCGATCACGCCGCAGGCCGTCGAAAAAATCATCATGCGCGAGAAGGAGGAACTCAAACGCCTCGGCGCGCAGGGCAAACTCGTGCTCCTGCCTACGCTCGGCGGGCAGACCGCCCTCAACACCTCCATGGCGCTGCATAAAAACGGCGCGCTGGAACGGCACGGCGTGGAAATGATCGGCGCCAAGCCCGAGGCCATCCACAAAGGCGAAGACCGTCTCGCGTTCAAAGACCTGATGCTCTCGATCGGCCTCGACGTGCCCATCTCCGGCGTCGCGCACAACATGGCGGAAGCCCGCGAAGTCGCCGACCGCATCGGCCGTTTCCCGTTGATTATTCGCCCGGCGTTCACGCTCGGCGGCACCGGCGGCGGCATCGGCTACAATCGCGAAGAATTTGAAGAAATTGCCAAACGCGGCATCGACCTCTCGCCCGTGAACGAAATTCTCATCGAAGAATCGTTGCTCGGCTGGAAGGAATACGAAATGGAAGTGATGCGCGACAAGGCCGACAATTGCGTCATCATCTGCTCCATCGAAAACTTCGACCCCATGGGCGTCCACACCGGCGACAGCATCACCGTCGCGCCCATCCAGACCCTCACCGACACGGAATACCAGATCATGCGCGACCAGAGCTTCGCCGTGATTCGCGCCGTGGGCGTGGAAACGGGCGGCAGCAACATCCAGTTCGGCTGCGACCCGGTGACCGGCCGCATGGTGATTATCGAGATGAACCCGCGCGTGAGCCGCAGTTCCGCGCTGGCGTCCAAGGCCACCGGATTTCCCATCGCGAAGATCGCCGCCAAACTCGCCGTCGGCTACCTGCTCGACGAAATCAAGAACGACATCACGCGCGAGACGCCTGCGAGCTTCGAACCGACGATTGATTATGTGGTCACGAAGATTCCGCGCTTCGCCTTCGAGAAATTCCCGCAGGCCGACCCCACGCTCACCACGCAGATGAAGAGCGTCGGCGAAGCGATGGCCATCGGCCGCACATTCAAGGAAAGTTTGCAGAAATGCCTGCGCTCCCTGGAGATTGGTCGCAGTGGCCTGGGCGGCGACGGCAAGCCCTGGCGCATCGGCACGGACGTGTATGGCGACCGCGACACCCTGCCGCGGGACGTCATCAGCCGCAAACTGAGCGTGCCCAACGCGGAACGGATTTTCTTCATCCGCCACGCCCTGCGCGCCGGGTTCAGCATCGAAGAAATTTTCAGCCTCACCAAAATCGACCGCTGGTTCCTGACGCAAATTAAAGAGATTGTAGATTTCGAAGAGGAGCTCGCCGCGGCGAAGAATTGAGCACCGGATGGGCATCTTCGATCTATTGTTCGGCAAGAAGCTTTTCAAACCTAAGAACGACGATGTGAAGATGCGGCCATTGAGCCGAGCCCAGAGACAATGCAATTGTCTAGAGCCGCAATACGGCAATGGTCGATTTGGAAAGCTCGTGCTTCACTCTGATATCCAGGACATAAATTGCGAAGCTTGGAAAATGCTGGAAGGTTTGATTGAAACGGCAGCGGCGAAACGCAGCAAAGAATTTTCTCCTGGGCTGGAAATGCCACCAGAGTTGTGGGTCCAGATAACGACTCTCCCACCTTCGATTGCTAAGCTCACTTCAGTAAAGCGGCTTTATCTCTATGCGAGCAACCTCGTGCAGATACCCGTTGAGATTGGCGCGATGGAGAGTTTGGAAGAACTGGATGTCTATACTTCCTACCGACTTCACTGGCTGCCTTACGAAGTTACCCGATGTCGGAAACTCAAGCGAAGCCGCGCCAGCACCCGCGCTCTTTACGGCAACTACAAGTATCGTCCGCCGTTTCCAAAACTGGGGGCGGATTCACTGAATACCATCGGGAATACGGGCGCTTGCAGTGTCTGTCGTGGAAAACTTGACCGAAATTTCGCGCATCAAGTTTGGATTTCACTCCTCGTAGCGACCGATGTCTTTCCACTGCTTGTAAACGCCTGCTCCGACGAATGTATAGGTCGTCTGCCAAAACCTGCATCCGGTTATGTTGACCAGCCTCACACTGGTGGACTTGAAGTGAAGCAGCCGCCAGCGAGCCACTGCGTTGATGTTGTGCCCTCCACGAATCCCAACGGGATTCCATAACTCAGCCCAGGGTTGCGAGGAACGAGCTACCCTGGGTTCACGTCCCTACAAATTCACCAACCCTGAAAGGGTTGCATCGTCGTCCAAAGCGCCAGAGGTCTGGCGCACTCCAAGACGCTCCGCGACCTTCGATTGCCATGGGTAAACACGCAAGCAATCAATCGCACGCTGGAATTACTATTTCCTTTCTAGGCCGCAGCTTCCAAAACGATCTTCGGATGCTTTGCAGCGATCTTGAGCAGGACTTTGGCCGGTCCAGCAGGTTTGCGGCGGCCTTGTTCCCAATTCTGGAGCGTGTCTTCGCTGATGCCAAGCAACCGGGCAAATTTAGTCTGCGGCAGCCCAAGTTTGCGACGCACGAGAACGACGTCGTTGGCGGTTTTAACCTCAAATTTACGCGAAG
>CAZYGO010000345.1:0-2946 GCA_964647455.1 uncultured Rhizobium sp. | reverse complement strand
GCGCAGCGAAGGCGCGCCTCCGGAAGAGGATCTCGATGCGGTGGTGCGTGCCTTCAAGCCGGGCGGCAAGGGGCCGGTGCTGCTGGTCGAGCCGGCCGACAATATCGGCGGCGGTGCGCCCGGCGACGGCACCGAAGTCATGCGCGCCCTGCTGAAATACGATGTTCCCGGCGCTGGCGTCTGCATTGCCGATCCCGAGGCCGTGGCGTCGCTGCAGCGCATCACCATTGGCCAGAAAATGACCCTGCCCATCGGCGGCAAGGGCAGTCCGCTCGATCCAGGGCCGGTAACGCTGGAGGTCGAACTGATTTCGCGCAGCGACGGCGTCTTCGAGCTGGAAGACAAGAATTCCCATCTGGTGGGTTCGCTGGGCAAGATCATCGACATGGGGCCGACGGCGGTGGTGAAGCATCGCGGCCTCACCATCCTGCTGACCAGTCGCAAGCTGCCGCCCTTCGATCTGGGCCAGTGGCGCAGCCAGGGGATCAATCCGGAAGAACTTTCGATGGTGGGGATCAAGGCGGCGGTGGGCCACCGCGCCGCCTGGGAGCCGATCGCCTCGGCCAGCCACACCGTTGCCACCGCCGGCCCCTGCATGTCGGACGTCACGCGCCTGCCTTACACCAGGCTGCGCCGGCCGGTTTTCCCGCTGGACCGTCTGAGCGAAGGCGCGCCTGCGTGACCTTGCACCGCCGCGGCGTGCTGGGCGGGATGGCGGCGGTGCCGCTCTTGGCGATGCGTGCCACGGCGCGCGGCAATCAGTTGAACGCGATGATGCCGGCCGAGCCGGGTACGCTTTGCTATCCGCTGCTCAACACAAGGCTGGTGCAGGAAATCTGCGGCAACATCCAGGAATCGCTGCTGCTGCTGGACTGGAACTTCAAGCCGCAGCCCAATCTGGCGAAGAGCTACACCATCACCCCGGACGGGCTGGTCTACACCTTCCATCTCCAGCCCGATGTGCGCTGGCATGACGGTCATCCCTTTACCGCCCGCGATGTGGTGTTCAGTTGCGACAAGATGCTGCGCCAGCTCAATCCGCGCAGCCGCAACGCCTTCAACAACTGCCAGAGCATCCGCGCGCTCGACCGGCTGACGGTCGAGTTCCGCCTGAAACAGCCTTTCAACGCCTTCCTGCTGTCGCTGATGGCGTCCAACGCCCCGATCATGCCGGCGCATCTCTATGAAGGCACGGACTATCGCAACAATCCGCACAATTTCCGTCCCGTCGGCACCGGCCCCTTCCGCTTCGCGCGCTGGGAGCGCGGCCAGTATATCCGGCTCAGCCGAAATCCGGATTACTGGCGCAAGGGCTATCCCAGGATCGACGACATCTTCTTCCGCGTCTGCCCCACCGCGGAGCAGCGCATGGTGGCGTTGGAATCGGGCGCCGTGGACATCGCCCTGGCCGACGATATCGACACGGTGGTGAGCAGCCGGCTGCGCGCCAACCCGAACATCGTCGCCAGCACCCATGGCTATGAAGGGGTGGGCGAGATCGCGGTGATGGAAATGAACCAGCGGCGCTGGCCGTTCAGCGACCGGCGCTTCCGCCAGGCCTTCATGCACGCGCTCGACCGCGACTTCATCGTCAGGGCGATCAATTACGGCCAGGGCAAGGTGGCAAGCGGCCCGATTCCGTCCAGCGCGCCTTATTATGATGGCAAGGCGGTGAACCGCTATCCCCATGATCCGGCGCGGGCGCGGGCGCTGCTGGACGAGATGGGGCTGAAGCCTGGCCCCGGCGGCGTGCGCCACCGCTTCGGCTTCCTGATGATCCCCGATGGTGGCGGCGTGATGACCCGTGGCGCCCAATATGTGCGCCAGGCGGCGTCGGAAGTGGGGCTGGACATCGAACTTCAGTCGTCGGACTGGGCCAGTTTCGCCCATCGCACCGGCAACTGGGATTTCGACATGGACAACAATTCCTATGGCGAATATGGCGATCCGGCGATCGGCACCTCGCGCTTCTTCGTTTCCTCCAACATCCGCAAGGGCGTGCCCCAGTCCAACATCCAGGGCTACAGCAATCCGGAGGTGGACAGGCTCTTCGCCCGCGCCGCCACCGCCATCGATCCCGCCGAGACCCAGACCTGCTACAGCCGGCTGCAGCAGATCCTGACGCGCGATGTCGCCATGCTGTGGGTCTTCGAGCGCGATCCCATGCTCTATTACAACAGGCGCGTGCATGAGCTGGTCAGCGGCCCCAATGGCCCCACCGACGGGTTCGGTCGCACCTGGCTGGGGCGGCCGGCATGAGCAGGCGATGAACAGGCTCGGTTATATCGTTCGCCGGCTGCTGCGGACCGCGCTGCTGACGATTGTCGTGGTGCTGCTGAGCTTTTTCCTGATCCGTCTGGCGCCCGGCGATGCCGCCACCGTGATGGCGGGCCAGTCGGGCTATGCCGACGAGGCCTATGTCAAAAGCCTGCGCGCCGAATACGGGCTGGACCGGCCGCTGCCGGTGCAGCTGTGGAAATATGTGGCGGCGGTGGCACGTGGTGATCTGGGCATGTCCTATGAGCGGCGCCAGCCGGTGCTGGAGGTCATACAGGAAAGGCTACCCAACACGCTGCTGCTCGATGCCTTCGCCCTGGTGGTGGCGGTCGCGGGCGGCGTGATACTGGGCGCGCTGGCGGCGCGCCGTCCCGGCTCGGCCGGCGATGCCGGCGTCACTTTCCTGGCGATGCTGTTCTACGCCGTGCCGCAATTCTGGCTGGGCATGATGGCGGTGCTGGTCTTCTCGATCTGGTTGCAATGGCTGCCGCCTTTCGGCATCGAAACCATGGGCGCCGACTATACCGGGCTGATGCGCCTCGCCGATCTGGGCACGCACATGCTGCTGCCGGGCACGACGCTGGCGCTTTACTACCTGGCAAGCTATGCGCGCCTTACCCGCACCCAGATGATCGAGGTCGCTGAGCAGGATTTCGTCAAGACGGCGCG
>CAZYGO010000344.1:0-3447 GCA_964647455.1 uncultured Rhizobium sp. | reverse complement strand
GGGGCGGCGCCCCCCCCCGCGAGCCTGGGCATCCCAGCCCTTGCGATTTTTCCCCGCATCGATCCGGCGAAGAAGACCGACGATGGACGCGAGGCCGTCAACCCCGACAATCTGGTCTGCCGGGCGGTGCGGGCGCTCAAGAAGAATGTGCCGGAGATCGGCATTCTCTGCGACGTGGCGCTGGATCCTTTCACCAGCCACGGCCATGACGGCGTGCTCGTCGACGGCGATGTCCATAACGACCGCACCATCGCTATGCTGGTGAAGCAGGCGCAGGTGCAGGTCGAGGCCGGCTGCGACATCATCGCCCCGTCGGACATGATGGACGGCAGGGTCGGTGCCATCCGCACCGCCCTGGAACAGGCCGGTCATCACAATGTCCTGATCATGGCTTATGCCGCCAAATATGCGTCTGCCTTCTATGGCCCCTTCCGCGAGGCGCTGGGCTCGGCGAAAGCGCTGGTGGGCGACAAGCGCAGCTACCAGATGGATCCCGCCAATGGCGACGAAGCCTTGCGCGAGGTGGCGCTCGACCTCGCCGAGGGCGCCGACATGGTGATGGTCAAGCCCGGCATGCCCTATCTCGACATCGTGCGGCGGGTAAAGGACCGGTTCGGCGTTCCGACCTTCGCCTACCAGGTCTCGGGCGAATACGCGATGCTGAGCGCGGCGATGGAGAAGGGCTGGCTGGAACGCGACCGCGCCATGCTGGAAGCCTTGCTCGCCTTCAAGCGTGCCGGTGCCAGCGGCATCCTGACCTATTTCGCGGTGGAGGCCGCAAAGCTACTTCGACGCGCATGATCGCCGACATCCATCCGCGCCACCGCAAGCTGCTCTTTTCCAGGCGGCGCTGGCGGATGCGGCTGGTGTTCTGGGGCGGCGCCGCGGCAGTGGGCGTGGTCAGCGTTGCCTTCGCCGCAGCCGCCACCCAGGCCACGCGGCTGTTTCATTACATGATGGTTGCCCCCTGGCTGGCCCTGCTGTTGACGCCGCTGGGGTTCGTCCTGTCCGCCTGGCTGGCATACCGGATATTTCCCGGCAGCCAGGGCTCCGGCATACCGCAGGTGATCGCCGCCCGGTCGATCGGCGGCGGCGCCAGGGCGCGGTTTCTGTCGCTGCGCCTGACCTTCGGGAAGATCCTTCTGACGCTTTTCGGCATGGCCTGCGGTGCCTCGATCGGCCGCGAGGGACCGACCGTTCAGGTGGGTGCCGCTATCATGCTGGAAGCGGGCAGGCTGGGGCGCATGGTGGGCGAGCGCGGCCTGATCCTCGCGGGAGCCGCAGCGGGTGTGGCCGCCGCCTTCAACACGCCGCTCGCAGGCATCGTCTTCGCCATCGAGGAGATGGGCCGCGCCTTCGAGCAGCGCAACGCCGGCCTGGTGCTGATCGCGGTGATCCTGGCCGGTCTGGCTTCGCTGGGGCTGGTCGGCAATTACGACTATTTCGGCAGCAACCATTCCATGCTGATTGTCACCATTGACTGGGTGGGCGTGGTGGTATGCGGCGTCGTGGGCGGCCTGGCCGGCGCACTGTTCTCCCGGCTGCTGCTGCGGCTGGGATCAAGCCTCCAGCGGCTGACGGGCGGCAACCTTGCGCGCATCCTGTTGCTGGCGGGCAGTTGCGGCCTGATCGTGGCGATCTGCGGGCTGGTCAGCGGGGGAGCCTCGTATGGCACCGGCTATGAGGCGGCACGGGGAGCGGTGGAAGGCATGCCCCTGACCTGGGACTTCGCGCCACTGAAATTCATCGCCACCCTGGCCTCCAGCCTTTCGGGCATCCCGGGCGGCTTCTTTGCGCCCACCCTTTCCATAGGCGCCGGCCTTGGCAGCATCGTCGCCACCCTGCTGCATGTGCATGCCGCCGGCGCCATCGTTCTTCTGGGCATGACCGCCTATTTCGCGGGCGTGGTGCAGGCGCCGATCACCGCCGCCGTCATCATCGCGGAAATGAGCAACGAGGCCGGCATGCGCCTGCCGCTGTTGCTGGCGGCAATGATCGGCTATGGCGTCTCGCGCCTGTTCCAGCGCGAGTCGCTTTACCACGCGATGGCGCGGAATTTCGTCGGAAACCTGAAGCGCTAGTCCCGCGGCGTCGTGAACAGGCTGCGCAGCAGAATTTCCGCGCGGCTCGGCAGCACCGAAAGTCCGGAGCGACGCTGGCCCAGGTCAATGACATTTTCCAGCACCAGCATGGCCAGGCCGTGGACCGCCGACCACACCGTCATGCCCAGCGCCGGATCCGGCAGCGCATTGGCGATTTCGGTGCCGACCGCGTCGGCCGCCTCGCCCAGGGCAGGAAACTTCTCCCGGTTGGGCAATTGGCCGCCGAACATCAGCCGCGCCACCGCCGGCCGCCGGGCGACAAAACGCATATAGGCGGCGCCGATATGCGCCGTGCGGTCTGATTCCGGGCCGGGGATGCGGGCGGCTTCGGCCACCGCCTCGCGCAGCTCGCGGAAGCCTTCCAGCGACAACTCCACCAGCAGCGCCTCATGGTTGGGAAAATGACGATACGGCGCGGCGTGGCTGACGCCGGCCTTCCTCGCCACCGCCCTGAGGGTCAGTTGCGAGAGATCTTCCTCTTCCAGGATGGTGCGGGCCGCTTCCAGCAGGCCGTTGCGCAAATCGCCATGGTGATAGGGACGGCTGCGGGCCGCTTCATCATTGCCGGGTTGATCGCTCATGCTTTGCCTCCCTTGCGGGCCATTTCCTGACGGGCGAACAGGCTGGACGTATCCCAGCGCTTGCCGCCCATATTCTCAACCTCCGCATAGAACTGGTCCACCAGTCCCGTCACCGGCAGGCTGACGCCGTTGTTGCGGGCCTCGTCCAGAACGATGGCAAGGTCCTTGCGCATCCACTCGACGGCGAAGCCGTGATCGTATTCGCCCGCCGCCATCGTCTTCCAGCGATTGTCCATCTGCCAGCTCTGGGCCGCGCCCTTGGAGATGACCTCCACCACCGCCTCGATGTCCAGGCCGGAAGCGCGCGCGAAGCTGAAGCCCTCCGCGAGTCCCTGCAGCACAGCCCCGAAGCATATCTGATTGATCATCTTGGTGATCTGGCCGGAGCCCGCCGGCCCCAGCAGCTTGGACAGTTTGGCATAGACCGCGATGACCGGCTCGATTCGGGCATAGACCGCGGGATCGCCGCCGCACATGATCGAGAGCTTGCCATTGACCGCGCCGGCCTGCCCCCCGGACACCGGGGCGTCGATGAAATCGAACCCCCGCGCCTTGGCGGCAGCGGCCAGTTCGCGGGCGATGGTGGCCGACGCGGTGGTGTGATCCACGAAGACGCTTGCCTTGCCCATGGCCTCGAAGGCGCCGTCCGTCCCCAAGGTCACCTGGCGCAGATCACTGTCGCGGCCGACGCAGGCGAAGACGATGTCGGCGCCCCGGGCCGCCTCGGCAGGTGTGGGCGCGGAGCGCCCGCCATGCTCATCCAC
>CAZYGO010000343.1:0-3300 GCA_964647455.1 uncultured Rhizobium sp. | reverse complement strand
ATCAGGAACTGTGATCTCATAAGGCACGAGGATTCCGGGTGAAGCCAGTTCCATCGCTCTCGCTTCGCAAAGGAGCAATCGATGCAGCAGTCGAACGAGGGTGTCCGCTTTGAGCAGTTTGATTTCGTCCGGTTCAAGTTTTGTCAGGAGTTTAGACATAGATTAATGACGAAATGCTGCTCAGGTGTAGTTTGCGTTGTTCATTGGCGGCATCCCGAATTTTCAGCGCACGTCCTGCCGCAGATTTTCGCCGCCCCAATCGCTCATGTTGAACGGCGGGTTGGCGAGAATCGAATCGGTCCCGCGCCTGCGGGATTGGTTTTGCAAATCCGCCCGGAAGCTGTAGGCAGCGACCCAAAGCTGCGCCTCAAAGTCTAGTGCTGAACCATTTGCGGTAGTTTTCCTAGTTTCCTTAGCCATAGTGAATTCCGGCGGCAAATCTTATGCCAAACACCTTCCCCCGCAAGCCTTCGTTAAAAAGTGTTTCGAATTCTTAGCGCGAAACTTTAAACCTCAAACCAGAAACTTTTACCCCCGAGCCCGGCCATTCCACTTGCCGCTCTTGTCCCACTTTCAGTGTGCCATTCGAGGTTAAAAGTGTGTCATTGCGTCTCAGTGTCACACGGTTTTGGAGGTCGAATCGCTTCACAAGATTTACGCAACCGACTTTAAATCAGCGTCTTAAGCGATTTTTGGTGGCTTTGGCACCATGGGTGCTTAATAGAAGTAGATTTTAACTTAAAAGTTTTATGCCGAAAGTACTTGGAATTGATTTGGGAACGACAAACTCCTGCATGTCCGTGATGGAAGGCGGCGAGCCGCTGGTGCTGGAGAACTCCGAGGGGAAACGCACCACGCCATCCGTCGTGGCCTTCGCCAAAAACGGCGAGCGCCTCGTGGGCGACGCGGCCAAGCGCCAGGCGGTCACCAATCCGCGCAACACGGTGTATTCCATCAAGCGTTTCATGGGCCGCAAGTTCGATGAGGTCCAGGAGGAAATCAAGCGCGTGCCCTACAAGGTCGTGCGCGCTTCCAATGGCGATGCCGCCGTGGAAGTGGAAGTCGAAGGCAAGACCAAGCAGTTCAGCCCGCCGGAAATCTCGGCGATGATTCTCGCCAAGCTCAAGGCCGACGCCGAAGTGCGCCTCGGCGAAAAGATTGCCCAGGCCGTCATCACGGTTCCCGCTTACTTCAACGATTCTCAGCGTCAGGCCACCAAAGATGCCGGGCGCATTGCCGGTCTCGAAGTGTTGCGCATCATCAACGAACCGACGGCGGCCTCGCTCGCTTACGGTCTCGACAAGAAAAAGGACGAGAAGATCGCCGTGTATGACCTCGGCGGCGGCACGTTCGACATTTCCGTGCTGGAAATCGGCGACGGCGTGTTCGAAGTGAAGGCCACCAACGGCGACACCCACCTGGGCGGCGACGATTGGGACAACCGCATCATGGACTGGATCCTCGACGAATTCAAAAAGGACCAGGGCATCGACCTGCGCAAGCAGCCGGACGCGATTCAGCGCATCAAGGAAGAGGCGGAAAAGGCGAAGATCGCGCTGTCCAGTTCGCAGCAATACGAAATCAATTTGCCGTTCATCACGGCGGACGCCAGCGGCCCCAAACACATCAGCCTGAAAATGACACGGGCCAAGATGGAGCAGCTCTGCGACTCCCTGTTTGAACGCACGATTACGCCGACGCGCAATTGCCTCAAGGACGCCGGTATCGCCGCCGAGAAGATCGACGAGCTGGTGCTCGTGGGCGGCATGACGCGTATGCCGCGCGTGGTCGAGACGGCCCGCACGCTCGTCAGCAAGCCGCCGCATCAGGGAGTGAACCCGGATGAAGTGGTGGCCGTGGGCGCAGCCATTCAGGGCGGCGTGCTCAAGGGCGAAGTCAAAGACGTGCTGTTGCTCGATGTGACGCCGCTAACGCTGGGCATTGAAACGCTCGGCGGGGTGTTCACGCGTTTGATCGAGCGCAACACCACCATTCCCACGCGCAAATCGGAAATCTTTTCGACCGCGTCGGACAATCAGCCGGGCGTGGAAATCCACGTGTTGCAGGGCGAGCGCCAGTTCTCGCGCGACAACAAGACGATTGGCAAGTTCAAGCTCGACAACATTCCGCCGGCCCCGCGCGGTGTGCCGCAGATCGAGGTCACATTCGACATCGATGCCAACGGCATCCTGCACGTGAACGCGAAGGACCTGGGCACGGGCAAGGAACAAAAGATTACCATCACCGCCAGCAGCGGCCTCTCGAAGGATGAAATCGAGAAGATGCGCAAGGACGCCGAAGCGCACGCCGAGGAAGACAAGAAGCAGCGTGAAGCGGTGGAGACGCGCAACGAAGCCGATGCCGCGGTGTATCGCTCCGAGAAGATGCTCAAGGAAAGCGGCGACAAGCTGCCCGCGGGCGAGAAGAGCAAGATCGAGAGCGCCATGGAAGCGGTGAAGGAAGCCTTGAAGGGCAGCGACAATGACGCCATCAAGTCCGCGAGCGAGAAGCTCAACGAAGCCTGGCAGGCGGCCTCCGCCGAGCTTTATAAAGCCGCCGGCGACAAGGCCAAGGCGGGCAGCGCCGGCCCCGGCAACACGACCACCTCCAACACCGCCGACGCCAAGAGCGCCGAAGGCAAGGACGAAGGCCCGATCATCGACGCCGAAGTGGTGGATGAGAAAAAAGGCTGATCATTCCGGTCAGCGACAATTTTCCCGCAGCGAGTGCGGCGGGATTTGATTCATAACAATCAAAAGCAAAACAAAAACAACAGAAAGACGAACGTATGGCAATTAACGTCAAACCGCTCGGCGACCGCGTGTTGGTCGAAGCGATCGAAGAAAAGGAAGTCAAGAAGGGTGGCATTATCATCCCTGACTCCGCCAAGGAAAAGCCCCAGGAAAGCGTCGTGGTGGCGCTCGGCACGGGCAAAACCGACGACAACGGCAAGAAGGTCCCGTTTGAAGTCAAAAAAGGTGACCGCGTATTGGTCAGCAAATACGGCGGCACGGAAATCAAGTTGGACGGCAAAGAGTACAAGATTTTGAGCTCGGATGACATCCTCGCCGTCATCGAGTAAACATTAAACCCAAAGGAATAAACATTATGGCAGCAAAACAACTCCTGTTTGATGAAGCCGCTCGTCAGGCCCTGCTCAAGGGCGTGAACAAGCTGGCCCGCGCAGTCGCTGCGACGCTCGGACCCAAAGGCCGCAACGTCGTGCTCGACAAAAAATTTGGCTCCCCCACCGTCACCAAGGACGGCGTCACTGTGGCCAAGGAAATCGAATTGGACGAC
>CAZYGO010000342.1:0-3747 GCA_964647455.1 uncultured Rhizobium sp. | reverse complement strand
TGACTCAGCCCTCCTCGTGGGCGAGGTGGACGTCGACACCCGCCGTCGGATGAACAGCGTGTGGGGCGAGCGGCATGGCGGTGGGCTCTCCTGTTATCTGTAAAGGAAACGGTTGACACTCCGGGCGCGGCAAAGCCGCCCCGCTACAGCAGGCTCCTCTGCGGGTTCGACGCGTCGAGGACGAGGTTCAGGTCCAGGAGGCGGTAGCGCATCGCCTCGTTCGACACGTTCGTGAAGTTGCCCTTCGTCATGACCTCGGTGGCGAGGTCGCGAAGCTTCTCGTCGAGCACGCGCGCCTTCCGCTTCGCCTCGACGTCTTCCCAGGTCGGCAGCGTGTCTCCGCAGAGCGCCCGCACGGTGGCACGCACGTCGGCGGCTGGCATGAGGAGCGCGGCGGCGAACCTGTCCGCCTGCCACTCGGCGGGCGCCTTCTTCTGGCTGGAGCGGCAGAAGATGGTGGGCTGCTGGCGCACGTCGTCCTTCCCGAACAGCGTGGCGGTGACCTGCTCCATCTCGATGAGCGGGCGGTGCAGGTACCAGTGCCCGCCCTCGTGGGCGAGCGTGAACGCGAGGCGCCCCTCCTTGCCCTCGATCATCAACGACTCGTCGATGAAGACGCGCTGGTCCTTGATGAACGTCGCCCCGAGCACGTCGGGCACGCCGATGAAGTCGGGCAGGTCGATGTAGACGAGGTCGAGCTCGAAGTACCCCTCGAGGATGTTCTCGACGTCGATGGGCGCGCGCACGGCCTTGCCCTTGTCCTTGGCGTACTTGTGCAGCAGCTCGTTGGCAGCGCGCTCGACCTGCTTCTCGTGCAGGAAGGGGACCTTCAGCTCTGGAATCATTTGCCCCCCTTTTTCTTCGTCTCGAGCCACTCCAGGAACTCCGCGCCCGTCACGTTCTGCTCGCGGGCGCGCCGCAACATCACGGGCATGTCCGGGTCCGCCTTGATCAGCTTCTCGACGTCCTCTGGCACGCGGCCGGCGAGCTGCATCAGCTCGTCGAAGTTGTCCCCCAAGACGTCGGCCAGGGCGCGGAGCGTCTTCTCGGTGGGCGGGCTCGGGTCGAGGCAGTTCTCGACACGCGACAGGTACGTCGGCGAGACGCCGACCTTGCTCGCTGTCTCGCGAAGGCTCAGGTCGCGGGCGATGCGCACGCGTTTTAGGCGATGTCCGAGTTTCTCTCGCTTGGCCATGTCGCTCGCTCGTCCCGGACGGCATGCCCGGGAGGTGTTGTGCAGTAGATACTGCACACTGCACACTGGGCGCAAGAGGGATCATCAGGTAGCGGATGATCTCCCTGTCCCACCGGGCCCATCGGGGCCGCGTTTCCCGTCCCATGAACGCGATCCCGACGCCGCCCACGAGCGCGGCCGCACCTGCCACCGAGAGCGCCGAGGAGCGCCGCGCCGACCGTGAACGTCGTCTCGACGAGGCCGCCTCGATCCTCGCCGTGACGCTGCTCGACATGTGGCGGCGCGAGCGCCGCGCACGACGCGAAGCCGCGAGCGGAGGTGCGTCGTGAGGTCGTCGCTCTCCCAGGCTCTCGCCTTGTCTTCCACGGGGGAAGAAGCCGTCATGCCCCAGGCGCGTGGGCATGGCGCTCCCGCGAACCACGGAGACACGATGACGAAGACGACAGCGAGATCCCGCGCCGAGATGCGGAGGCTGGACGATATGCCGAGCCAGCTCGCCGCGCTCGAGACGATGAACGTCCCGGCGCTCGCCGAGAAGTACCGCGAGCTGTACGGCGAGCCCACCCGCTCGCGGAACCGGGCGTACCTGAAGAAGCGCCTGGCCTGGCGCATCGAAGCGAACTTCCAGGGCGACCTCTCGCAGGGGGCCATCGCCCGCATCCAGCAGCTCGGCGACCAGCTCCCTGAGCGCTGGCAGATGCGTCTCGGGCAGCCCGCGAGCGAACCTGCCGCAGCGAGCGACGCCGCGACGAAGTTCGACGCGGCGCTGAGCACCGCGACGACGGAGCCTCGCGATCCGCGCGTGCCCCCGGTGGGCACCGTCGTGCGCCGCGTCTTCGATGGCAAGACCCACGAGGTGACGGTCTGCGTCGAGGGCTTCGAGTACGAGGGGCGCAGGTACAAGACGCTCTCGGCCATCGCGAACCAGATTGCTGGCTCGCGCTGGAACGGCTTCCTCTTCTTCGGGCTCAAGAAGCGCGGCGACGCCGCGAGCGAGGAGAGCGCGGCATGAGCAGCGACTTCTTCCGCACCCGCATGGGCCAGACGTTCTACGAAGCGACGATGCCGTCGCTCGTGCGCGAGCTGGCGCGCCTGAACCAGAACCTTGAGCGGCTCGTCGCCATCGCCGAGAAGCGAGAGGCGAAGCCCGCCGAGCCCGTACCCGTCGCGACCGCGCCGGAGGAGCGATGAGCCGGCGCCCTACCAGGAGCAGCGTCGAGCCCGAAACGAGGCGCGTCGCCATCTACACGCGCAAGTCGACGACGATGGGGCTCGAGCAGGAGTTCAACTCCCTCGACTCCCAGCGCGAGTCCTGCCTCGCGTACATGCAGCGCCAGCCGGGTTGGAAGCTCGTCGACGAGCGCTACGACGACGGCGGCTTCACGGGCGCGAACATCGACCGCCCCGCATTCACGCGCCTGATGGCCGACGTCGAAGCGGGCAAGGTCGACGTCATCGTCGTCTACAAGGTCGACCGCCTCTCGCGCTCGCTCCTCGACTTCGTGAAGGTGATGGAGCGCCTCGGGGCGGCGGGCGCCTCGTTCGTCTCGGTGACGCAGAACTTCTCGACGGCCGACGCGATGGGCCGGCTGACGATGAACATGTTGATGTCGTTCGCCGAGTTCGAACGGGAGATGATCAGCGAGCGCACCCGCGACAAGATCGCCGGCGCCCGTCGCAAGGGGAAGTGGACGGGCGGCCCGGTACCCTACGGCTACTCGGTGAAGGACAAGAAGCTCCTCGTCAACGAGCTCGAGGCGCGCGTCGTCCGCGAGGCCTTCGACCTGTTCCTGATGCACCGCCAGCAGGCGAAGGTGGCGCATCTCCTGAACGAGCGAATGCTCCTGCCGCGCGGCTCCAAGGTCACGAAGAAGCTCGCGTGGTCGAAGGAGGGCATCGGCCGCATCCTCAAGAGCCCGATCTACGCGGGCTTCATGATGTACGGCGACGAGCTGCACCCCGGCGAGCACCCGCCGCTGATCGAGGAGTCCACCTACCGCGCCGCCCAGGCCATTCTCGCGGGCACGAGCCGCGTGGTGCGGTGGACCGGCACGAACCCCGACTACGTTCTGCGCAGCCTCGTGCGCTGCGCGCTCTGCGGCGAGATGATGTGCCCGGGCTCGACGACGAAGCCCTCCACCGGGAAGACGCACAGGTACTACCGGTGTTCGCGGCGCGAGAAGTACGGCAAGGACCAGTGCGCCGGAAGGCCGCTGCCCGCCGCCGCGCTCGAGGAGTTCGTCGTCGCCCGCATCTCGAGCGCGACCGCCGACGGCTCGCTGGCCGAGCGCGTCGCGAAGCACCTTGAGACGCTCACCGCCGGTAAGGGCGAGGACTTCGGCAAGCTGCGCGCGGAGCTGGCGACGAAGATCGCCGAGTCTTCGGCGACCGCCTCGAGGCTCACCGAGGAGTTGGTGCGCCTCGACGGGCGTGCGCGTGAGCTCGTCGAGCAGAAGCTCGGCGTCGAGGCTGACCGTCTCGCTGCGAGCGAACAGCAGCTCCGCGACCTCGAGCGCGACGCCGCCGAGCTGGAGATCGCCAGGAAGGACCAC
>CAZYGO010000341.1:0-4872 GCA_964647455.1 uncultured Rhizobium sp. | reverse complement strand
AGGCTGGTTGGCATAGGCAACGGCGCCGATGCTGAGCGCGACGGCGGCGATGCCGCCGAGATAAAGGTTTTTCATAAAGGCCTCAAGGGTACGCAACTGGCGAACATATAAGAACGCGAACGTGGCGTAAACGGGGCAATGCCGTTTAATCGGAAACGATGTTTTTAGGCCGCAAACGCTTTGACCGCCGCCAGCGCCTCGTCTTCATCGTTGCGAATGACCGCGATGGTTTCCTGCTGGCCTTCCAGCCGCCGAATCCCTTCAGGCACTTCGGGCGCGAAGCCCAGCGCCTTGGCGACGAAGTCCGGGAACTTGGCCGGGTGCGCGGTCGCCAGAGCGATCTGTGGAAGGTTCCGGTCGCGCTTCAAAGCCGCGCCGACGGCGACGGCTGTATGCGGGCAGATGACCCGGCCCCAGCGCTTGTTGGCGTAGGCGATGGTCGCCTTGGTCTCGCCCTCGGTGATCGAACTGGCGGTGACCTGGGCATTGAGGCGCGCCTGGAGGCCGCCCGACAGGTGCACCTGGCCGTCCTTGCTGAACAGGCCGAAGATGGTCTTCACGCCCTCGCCGTCACGGCCCAGAGCTTCAAACACCAGGCGTTCGAAGTTGGACGGCGCCTGCACATCCATGCTGACCGAAGCGGTCTCGACCGCCGGACGGCGCACATAGCGGCCTGTATTGATCGCCTGGGCCAGGGCGTCGTTACTGTTGACCGCCGCGTGGATATGGCCGACGGGACCGCCGATCCGTCGGCCCACCCAACCGGCAAAGGCGTCGCCGAAATTGCCGGTTGGCACAACGAAGTCGGGCTTGTCGATGCCCGACCTTGCAGCAGCCGCCAGATAGTACGGCACCTGGCCCAGCAACCGGCCCCAGTTGATCGAGTTGACGCTGGATACCAGGCCGTTGGCGCGCAGGGTTTCTTCACCCAGCAGGCGCTTGACCATGCGCTGGCAGTCGTCGAAATCGCCCTCGACCCCGATATTGAGCACGTTGTCGGCGCCGATCGTCGTCATCTGCAGCCGCTGTACCGGCGAAACGCGGCCGAGCGGATGAAACACCACCAGGCGGACGTGCGACGAACCGGCAAAGGCGCGCACGGCGGCGGCGCCGGTATCGCCCGAGGTGGCGGTGACCAGGGTCAGTTTTTGCCCGGTGCGCGCCAAGGCTGCGTCGGTCAGCGGCGCGATCATCTGCATCGCCATGTCCTTGAAGGCCAGGGTCGGGCCGTGGAACAGCTCGAGAATCCACAGATTGTCCTCGACCTGGACCAGCGGCACCTTGCCGTTGTCGAGGAAAGCCGCCTTGGTCCGTGCCGCGGCGGCGGTCACGGCGTCGGCGCCTAGGACATCGACACCGAACAGGGTGAGCAGCCTTTCGGTAAGCACGCCATAGTCGCCGGCGGCCGCTTCATTCAGGTCGAAATCGGGCTCGGGATAGATTTCCGGCACGTACAGACCGCCGTCCGGCGCCAAGCCGACCAGCAGGGCGTCGGCAAAGGACTTGCCGCCGCTGAAGCCACGCGTACTTACATAGTTCATTTTGTTACCAAATAAGCATTTTAGAATAAAGTGGATGCCACTTTTTCGTTAAGAAATGCGACCGACAAATATGCCCGCTTGCACGGCTTGTCATCGACAGCTAAAGCGCGCCCTATCACGTCCGGCCGGATTAGAAAACCCTCATGTCCGCTCTCCCCAAAGCTTTGTTGTCCGCGAAGCGCGTCACCATCAAAGTCGGCTCGGCCTTGGTGATCGATGCCGCGACGGGCGAACCGCACAGCGAGTGGATGCGCGGCCTGGCCGAAGATATCGCGTCCTTGCGCGCCGCCGGCGCCGAGGTCGTACTGGTGTCTTCGGGGGCGGTGGCGCTGGGGCGGCGTTATCTCGGCGTCAGCAAGGGCAAGCTCAAGCTCGACGAAAAGCAGGCGTGCGCGGCTGCCGGCCAGCCGCGCCTGATGGCGGCGTGGGAAGTCGCGTTCGCAGGCGTCGGCCTGAAGACGGCCCAAGTGCTTCTGACGCGCGACGATACCGAAAAGCGCCGCCGCTGGCTGAACGCGCGGGCGACGGTGGAAACCCTGTTTGGCCTCGGTTGCATTCCCATCGTCAATGAGAACGACACGGTGGTGACCGAGGAAATCCGCTACGGAGACAATGACCGGCTGGCAGCACGGACGGCGCAGTTGGTCAAGGCCGAGGCGCTGGTCCTGCTATCGGACATAGATGGTCTGTATACGGACGATCCGCGCCGCAACCCGCAGGCGGCGCACATTCCGCTGGTGGAAAAGCTCGACTCGTCGATCGAGGCCATGGCCGGCGGTGCCAACGCCGAAGCCGGCGTCGGCACCGGCGGCATGGCGACCAAGATCGCCGCGGCACGCATCGCCGGGTCGGCGGGCTGCGCGACGATCATCGCGCTCGGCAAGCCGCTACGCCCGCTGTCGAACCTTGAACGCTTCACCCTGATCCGGCCGCAAGCCAGCCTCAGCGCGGCCTACAAGGCGTGGATCGCCGGCACGGTGGTGCCGGCCGGCAAGCTGATGCTGGACGAGGGGGCGGTGCGGGCGCTGATGAACGGCAAGTCGCTGCTGCCGTCGGGCATTGTCGAGGTGTCAGGCGCGTTCGACAAGGGCGACAGCGTATCGATCGTGTCGCCGGCAGGCGCCGAAATCGCTCGAGGCATCGTCACCTATTCCGCCGACGCGATCCGCCACATCCGCGGACGCGCCAGCCGCGACATCGAAGGGATTTTAGGTTACACCGCAGGCGATGAGGTCATTCACCGCGACGACATGGCCTTGGTGTGAAAACGCGCCCTGATGGTCTGCAAGCCGTCATCTCACTGCGATACGGTGCTCACGTACATTGAGTACGCTCCGCTCCGTTTCTCGTGAGCTAACGCCTTTCGACTCATCATGCCGCGTTTTCGGGGATGACATGGCACTGATAGAGGTGTGAAATGCTGGCTCTAGGTTTGTGTTGGTATTTGCTGTTCCCGTTATCGCATTTTCCGTAGCGCTTGCCTCTGTGTTGTTTTTGCGATCGGGGTTGTGGATCGCCAAAGCAGATGATGGAAAGAGTAAGATCATGAAGAGTTCAACCAACAGCTATGCGCTTCGCCTTCCCTCTTCGATCAAGGCCGAAGTCGAACGTGTTGCAAAGGCAGAAGGCACAAGCATCAACCAGTTCATTGCAACCGCTGTGGCGGAAAAGCTGGCGGCAATGAATACAGCTGCCTTTTTTGCCGAACGCCGCAAGCGCGCGGACTTCGAGGTGTTCGACCGTATTATGGCGCGGTCTGGTGGCGTGCCGCCGGAAGGTGATGATATCCTATGAAACCGTCGTATTTCAACGGTTTTTCGCCTATAGAGCCGCTGACGAACGAGGTTTGACATGGACGATCAATCGCACCGCACGCTGGAAACCCTGATGGCCGACATGGCCGCAAAGGCCAGGCTGGGCGCCGAGGCGCTGCGGCTGGCCGGGCCGGAGGTGCGTACGCGTGCCATCCAGGAAGCCGCGAAGGCAATCCGGGCGCACCAAGCGCAGATCCTCGCAGCCAACGAACAGGACCAGCAGTTTGCCCGCGACAAGGGCTTGACGCCGGCGATGATCGAACGCCTGATCCTCAATCCGGCGCGGGTTGAGGCGATGGCCAAGGGACTGGAAGAGGTCGCGGCCCTGGCCGATCCGGTGGGGCGTGAACTGGCGCGCTGGACCCGGCCCAATGGACTTGACATCGCACGCGTCTCGACACCGATCGGCGTCATCGCCATCATCTATGAATCGCGGCCCAACGTCACCGCCGATGCCGCCGCCCTGTGCATCCGCTCCAGCAACGCCGCCATCCTACGCACGGGTTCCGAGGCGCTGAATTCGGCCATGGCCATCCATGGCGCGGTTGCCGCCGGCCTGCGCGAAGCCGGGCTACCGGATTACTGCGTGCAACTGGTGCCGACCTCCGATCGCGACGCCGTCGGCCTCATCCTCGGTGGCTTGAACGGCGCAGTCAACCTGATCATTCCGCGCGGCGGCAAGTCGCTGGTGGCGCGCGTTCAGGCCGAGGCCCGCGCGCCGGTCCTTGCCCACCTGGAAGGCCTGAACCACACCTATGTCCACGCCAACGCTGATCCGGACATGGCGGTCGCTGTGACGCTGAACGCCAAGATGCGCCGGGTTTCGGTGTGCGGCGCGACCGAAACCCTGCTGATCGATGAGGCGGTGGCGCCGTCGCTCCTGCCGCGGATCGCGAAGGCGCTGGAAGACGCCGGTTGTGAGCTGCGCGGCGACGATGCGGCGCGCGCCATCACGCCGATGAAGACGGCGGACGAGGACGACTGGAAGACCGAATATCTTTTGCCGATCATATCGGTGAAGGTGGTTGCCGACGAGGCCGAGGCCATTGCCCATATCAAGCGCTACGGCACGTCGCACACCGAAGCGATCATCACCGAAAACGCGGCGGCGGCGGAGACCTTCCTCAATGAAGTCGATTCGGCCATCGTCATCTGGAACGCCTCGACCCAATATGCCGACGGCGGCGAGTTCGGGCTTGGGGCGGAAATCGGCATTTCGACCGACCGGATGCATGCGCGCGGCCCGGTCGGCGCCGAGCAACTGACGACATTCAAGTACATCGTACGCGGCAATGGCCAGGCGCGGCCATAACCCTGTCATATGATTGTCGCCGAACCCGCGTATCGGGCGGGTTTCCGTGCGAAAAACGCGCATTCATTTTTTTGTGCTAGTATCGTCCGATGGCCAAGCAGCGCCCCTTCTTCGATCTGGTGACACCTGGCGCATGGTTCGGCCTGGCGGCAATCGTGGTCATGGCGGTTGTCGCGCCCCTGCGCCCCTTTGTGGCGCCGGCGGC
>CAZYGO010000340.1:0-3667 GCA_964647455.1 uncultured Rhizobium sp. | reverse complement strand
ATTTCCGGCCAGGTGATATGGGTGTCGGCGCGGTCCTGCACGAAGATATAGACTGCGTCGCCCGGGCGATAATCCATCGAGACGCTTTCGCGCAGGCCGGTGGCGACCTGCCTGCCGTCGGCAGGGAATTTCTGGCCCTGCTTTTCAGGGTTGAATTTCCACACCCCGCCGCGATCGGTCACGCCGGGACAGGGATGCAAGCCCTTGGGCTTGGCGCCGCGCCCGGCGGGCGCGGTGCAGATATTGCCGCTGCCGCCGACCGAGACATAGAGGTCGCCCTTGCCGTCGAACGCGATGATGCGGTTGGAAAAGCCGTTGGTCGGCATGCCGGTGACGATCACCTGGGGCGGGCCGCTGGGAATGTCCTCGCCTTTCTTCAGCGGGAAGCGCACCACTTCGGCGGTGCTGCTGGCATAGAGCCAGTTGCCATGGATGCGGATGCCGGTGCCGCCGCTGACGCTGCCGAAACGCTCGGTCCTGTCGGCCTTGTGATCGGCATCGAGGTGCAGCACGGCGATGCCGGGGCTGGCGCCGCCGCGGCCGCCGCCGCCGCGCACCGAGGCATAGAGGGTGTGATCGTCGCGCACCACGATATGGCGCAGGCCCGCAAGACCGGTGGTGACCACCTGGGCGTGAAAACCCGCCGGCAGCTTCAGCCCGTCCGGCTCCTGGGCCAGGGCGGGCGTGCAGGCGGCAGAAAGAACAACAGCAAGCGCGACTTTGCGGATCATGGCGTCTCCCCGGAATTGTTATCTTTATGCCGTCAGCATAACAGCGGTGGAATCGTTTGCCAAAAGGCACTTCCGCGCAGGCCGCCCGCCATGCGGGTCTGGCCTACCCGTTGCGGTGGCCGCGGGCGCGCGGATGCGCCGCCTGATAGGTCTTCATCAACTGGCTGGTCTCGATCGCGGTATAGACCTGGGTGGTCGAGAGCGAGGCATGGCCCAGCAATTCCTGCACGCTGCGCAGGTCGCCGCCGCCCTGGAGCAGGTGGGTGGCGAAGGAATGGCGCAAGGCGTGGGGCGTGGCCTTTTCCGACAGGCCCAGCGCGCCGCGCAGGCGTTGCATCAGGCTCTGTGCCTCGCGGGCGCTCATCGGCCTGCCGCGGCGGGACAGGAAAAGCGGCGCGGCGGGACCGCCGGGGAAGGGAACGGCGGCGGCATAGTCAGCCACCGCCGCGGCAACCAGCGGCAGCACCGGCACGCTGCGTTCCTTGCGGCCCTTGCCCAGGATGGTGAGGCTTTCGCCGAGCGGCACGTCGCCCCGCTTCAGGGAAAGCGCTTCGGAGACGCGCAGGCCCGCGCCATAGAGCAGCGTCAGCAGCGCCGTGTCGCGGCGCCCCAGCCAATCAATGTCATGCTCGCGCGCCACCGCCAGCGCCCGCGCCGCATCGTCCGGCGAGAGCGGCCGCGGCAGGCGCCGGGGCAGGCGGGGCGAGCGCACGCCCTGGGGCGCGGCATTCTCCAGGATGCCTTCGCGCGCCAAGAAGCGGTGGAAGCTGCGGATCGCCGCCAGCATCCGCTGTACGCCGCCCCCGCCCAGGCCTTCGGCGCGGCGATGACTGATGAAGGCGCGGATGTCGGCGGGCGTCAGCTTCTTCAGCGCCGCTTCGCCGGCTTCACCGCCCAGATGCAGCGCCAGGAACCCGCCGAAGCGCGCCGCATCATCGCCATAGGCGCGCAGCGTATGCGGCGAGGCACGGCGTTCATGCGCCAGCTGGTTCAGCCAGAGCTTGCGCAGTTCGTCGAAGCCCCGCCCCCTGGCCAAGGTCAGGCCTTGATGGTGACGCCGGCCTTCCTGGCGTCGGCGACGAAGGCGGCGAGGCCCTTGTCGGTGAGGGCGTGATCCAGCAATTCCTTGAACACGGAGGTGGGGATCGTAGCAATATCCGCGCCCGACAGGGCCGAATGCAGCACGTGGTTGACGTTGCGAATGGAGGCGGCGAGGATTTCCGTCTCGAAGCCGTAATTGTCATAGACGGCCCGGATGTCGCGGATCAGGGTCATGCCATCCTCCCCGATATCGTCCAGCCGGCCGATGAAGGGCGAGATGAAGGCCGCGCCCGCCTTGGCCGCCATCATGGCCTGCACCGCCGAGAAGCAGAGCGTGACATTGACGGTGGCGCCGGCGCCGGAGAGCGCCTTGCACGCCTTCAGGCCATCCCAGGTCAAGGGCACCTTGATGGCGATGTTGGGCGCGATCGTCAGGAAGATCTTCGCCTGCTCCATCATGCCGTCATAGTCGGTGGCGAGCACTTCGGCGCTGATCGGGCCGGGCACGATGGCGCAGATTTCCTTCAGCGATTCCACGTAATCCTTCCCGGTCTTGGCGGCGAGCGAAGGGTTGGTGGTAACGCCGTCCACCAGTCCCGAACCGGCGAATTCGCGGATTTCCGCCACATCGGCGGTATCGAGGAAAATCTTCATTCCAATCATGCCTCTAGAAAAGCGTTGACCCTGCCGGTTGGTCGTGACGAATTGTAGCCCATGCGACGGCCCTTACCAAAAAATTATGGTCCCAAGCCGGTTCCCGACATCGCGCCGCTGACGGCGCCCCGCGCCGGGGTGCTGCTGCCGCGCCCGCTGGCCGGGGCCTATGACTACAAGCTGCCATCCGGGTGTAACGCGCCGCGCGGCACTTTGGTGACGGCGCCGCTGGGAAACACCGAGATACTGGGGGTGGTGTGGGGCCCGGCGGAAGGCGCGGTCGGCGACAATCGCCTGAAGACCGCCGAACCGCTGGAAGGACTGCCGCGCCTGCCCGAAAGGCTGTGCGACTTCATCGACTGGGTGGCCGACTATACCCTGTCGCCGCCCGGCGCGATCCTGGCGATGGCGCTGCGTTCGCGCGGCGCCTTCGAGCCGGAGCAACGCCGCACCGCCTATGTGAAGGGCGAAGCGGTTCCCGCCCGGCTGTCCGAGGCGCGCAAGCGGGCCATGGCGGTGGCAGAAGACGGGCTGGCGCGTTCGGTGACGGGGTTGGCCGAAGACGCCAACGTCTCGCCCGCGGTGGTGCGCGGGCTGGTGACGGCGGGGGCGCTGGTGCCCACGACCCTGCCGGAGTTCGCGCCCTTCGCGCCGCCCGATGCGGACTTCACGGCCGTGGTGCTGAACGGCGACCAGGCGCGCGCCGCCCAGGCACTGGCGGCGGCGGTCGCAGCGCAGGAATTCTCGGCCCATCTGCTGGACGGCGTCACCGGCTCGGGCAAGACCGAAGTCTATTTCGAGGCGGTGGCAAGTGCGCTGGCGCACAAAAGACAGGTGCTGATCCTCTTGCCGGAAATCGCGCTGACGGCGCAGTTCCTGGAGCGCTTCGTCGCCCGCTTCGGCGCCCGGCCCGCCGAATGGCACAGCGACCTTTCGCAGAAGGAGCGCCGCCGGGTCTATCGCGCCGTGATGCGGGGCGAAGCGCGCGTGGTGGTCGGGGCGCGCTCGGCGCTGTTCCTGCCCTTCGACCAGCTTGGCCTGATCGTGGTCGATGAAGAACACGAACAGGCCTTCAAGCAGCAGGATGGCGCGCTCTATCATGCCCGCGACATGGCGGTGGTACGGGCGCGGATCGAAGGCTGTCCCGTGGTGCTGGCATCGGCCACGCCGTCGCTGGAAAGTTTCGTCAATGCCGCCGCCGGGCGCTATGTGCATCATCTGCTGCCGCGCCGACATGGTAT
>CAZYGO010000339.1:0-5295 GCA_964647455.1 uncultured Rhizobium sp. | reverse complement strand
GACTTGACGAAGACCGATTGATCGGTGATCGGCACGATTTTGTAGGATTCCGGAAGCTGCTGCTCGAGCTGCGGCAGCTTGTCATAGACGCCCTGCACCACGTCGAGGGTGGAGGCCGAGCCGTTCTTCATGATGGTGGAGAGCACGGCGCGGGCGCCATCGACATGCACGATACTGCTCTGGGTGGGAAAGCCGTCGCGGACATGGGCCACGTCGCGCATGAACAGCGTGGCCCCGTTTATGGTCCGCACCGGCAGGTTGTTGAGATCCGCGATGGTCGGGGCGGCATTGTTGAGCTTCACCGTGTACTGGAAGCTGCCGATCTTGGCGGCGCCCACCGGCGTGATCTGGTTCTGTGCCGCCAGGGCGGCCTGCACATCGGTCGCCGACAGGCCATAGGTCTGCATCGCCTGCGGGTCGAGATCCACCATGACCTGGCGCTGGCGGCCGCCGAAGGGATAGGGCACCGCGGCACCGCGCACAGTCGTGAGCTGCGGGCGCATGAAGTTCATGGTCAGGTCCAGCACCTGCTGTTCCGACAGCACCCGGCTCGAAGTGGCCAGCTGCAGCACCGGCACCGTCGAGGCGTTGTAGGTGATGACCAGGGGCGGCGTGGTACCGGCCGGCATCTGGCGGGTCACGGGCTGGGAGATCGCCGAGACCTGGGAGGTGGCGGTGCGAATGTCGACATTGGGCTGGAAGAAGATCTTGACGATGCCCATGCCGTACATCGAGGTGCTTTCCGTGTGCTCGATGTCGTTCACGGTGGTGGTGAGGATGCGCTCGAAGGGCGCTGTGATGCGGTTGGCCATCTCGCTGGGCGACAGGCCGGCATAGTTGAAGGCGACGCCGATCACCGGCACGCCGATATTCGGGAAGATGTCCACCGGCATGCGCAGCGCCGCCATCGGCCCGAAGATCAGGATCATCAGCGCCATGACAATGAAGGTAAGCGGGCGCTGCAAAGCGACCCTGACGATCCAGGTCATGGGCTGCGGGGCTCCGCCGCAAGGCGCATCATGGGCATCAGAAAGCTCACCAGAACAGGCGGCCGCGCTCCCCCGATGCGCAGCCGACCGTCGGATTTATGATCGTTGCTTATTATAAGCACAATCGCCTAAAGCGACGCAGCAGCCCTGCGCGCCTCCCCGGTGCCGGAAGTTTCCGTTGAAAGCTTACCGGCCCGGAAAGGTGGAGGCCGAGGCCGCCAGGTTCAATGATTGTCGCGCGGAATGCCCTTGGTCTGGGCCAGGCGCTGATATTTGACGGCGGGCTCCAGCACCATGCCGGTTTCCATCTGTCCGACCACGGCGCGCTGCATCTCCTGCCACGGGGTCTGGCTTTCGGGGTATTTGTAGCCGCCCGCGGCGTCCAGTTCCTTGCGCCGCTTTGCCAGCTCATCGTCGCTGATCAGAGCGTTGCAGGTGCCCTTGTTGAGGTCGATGCGCAGGCGATCTCCCGTCCGCAACAGCGCCAGGGCGCCGCCCGCCGCCGCTTCCGGCGAGGCGTTCAGGATGGACGGCGAGCCGGAGGTCCCCGACTGGCGGCCATCGCCGATGCAGGGCAGGGCGTTGACGCCGCGCATCAGCAGCGCCGTCGGCGGATGCATGTTCACCACTTCCGCCGCGCCGGGATAACCCACCGGCCCGGCGCCGCGCATGATCAGCATGGTCTTTTCGGTGATGCCGGTGCTCGGGTCGTCGATGCGGTTGTGATAGTCCTCGGGGCCGTCGAACACCACCACCGGCCCTTCGAAGGCATTGGGATCCTTGGGGTCGGAAAGATAGCGCGTACGGAATTCCTCGTTGATCACCGACAGCTTCATGACGGCGCTCGAGAACAGGTTGCCGCTCAGGATCGAGAAGCCGGCCTTCTCCTTCAGCGGCTTGTTGAAGGGCCGGATGACGCGTTCGTCCTCGATCGCCGCATCCCTGCAATTTTCGCCGATCGTCCGGCCGTTGGCGGTGAGGGCGTTTTCCTTGATCAGGCCCTGGCCCATCAGCTGGTTGATCACGGCGGGAACGCCGCCGGCATGGTGGTAATCCTCGCCCAGATATTCACCCGCCGGCATCAGGTTCACCAGCAGGGGGATGTCGCGGCCATACTCTTCCCATTCCTGGATTTTCAGGTCCACGCCGACATGACGGGCCAGGCCGTTGAGATGGATGGGCGCGTTGGTCGATCCACCGATGGCGGAATTGACGCGGATGGCGTTGATGAAGGCATCCTTGGTCATGATGTCCGACGGCTTGCGGTCGGCGGCCACCATCTCGACGATCTGCAGGCCGGTGCGCCAGGCGCATTCGGCGCGGTCGCGGTGCGGCGCCGGAATCGCCGCCGAACCGGGCAGCGACATGCCCAGCGCCTCGGTCAGCGAGTTCATGGTGCTGGCGGTGCCCATGGTGTTGCAATAGCCCACCGACGGCGCCGAGGAGGCGATCAGCTTGATGAAGCCCTTATAGTCGATCTTGCCCTGGGCATAGAGTTCGCGTGCCTTCCACACGATGGTGCCCGAGCCGGTGCGCTCGCCCTTGTACCAGCCGTTCAGCATCGGCCCCACCGAAAGGGCGATGGCGGGGATGTTCACCGTGGCGGCCGCCATCAGGGCGGCGGGCGTGGTCTTGTCGCAGCCGATGGTCAGCACCACGCCGTCCAGCGGATACCCGTAAAGCAGTTCGACCAGGCCAAGATAGGTGAGGTTGCGGTCGAGGCCCGCGGTTGGGCGCTTGCCGGTTTCCTGGATGGGATGGACAGGGAATTCGAGGGCGATGCCGCCGGCTTCTCGGATGCCTTCGCGCACCCGCTGCGCCAGCACCAGGTGATGGCGGTTGCAGGGCGAAAGATCGCTGCCACTCTGCGCGATACCAATGATCGGCTTGCCGGACTGGAGCTCGTCCAGCGAGAGTCCGAAATTCATGTAACGCTCCAGATAGAGCGCGGTCATGTCGGCATTTTCGGGATTGTCGAACCAGGCGCGGGAACGCAATTTCGGGGTCTTGTTGTTCGCCATGGTGCGTCCTTCCACTGCCTGCTTGCGCGGGCTGCTGGTGCCCTCGCCGGGCAGACACTTAGCTTGGGCGCCGGGGAAATTCCATCCCCAGTCTTTTCAATGGCTTGGCCGGCAATGGGTGGCTCCATTGGCTTTGAAAGCCGGGGCCGGACGCGCTATAGGCGAAGGAAAGAAAAAAGCGCGTTCCAGGGAGCATGACATGAAGGCAAGGGTCGCGGCGGGTTTTCTGGGCGCCGCAAGCATCAGTCTGTTGGGCATCGCGGCGGCTAGCGGCGCCGGGCCGGACGTGAACTGGCTTTATAATGGCGGGTTCAACAACGACCATTATGCGCCCCTGAGCCAGATCACCCCGGCCAATGTCGCAAACCTGAAGGAAGCCTGGCGCTATCCGATGCCCGCAGGCGGCCTGCAGGCCCAGCCGATGATGATCGGGCGCACGCTCTATGTCGTCACCACCCAGCGGGCGCTGGCGGCCCTGGATGCCGCGAGCGGCACGCAGAAATGGCTGTTCGACGCCAAGCTGCCCGGGCTGCAGCCGATCCGCGGCCTCACCAGCTGGTCGGACAATGGCAAGCTGCGCATCGTTTTCGGCAACCAGAACTTCCTTTATCTGATCGATGCCGAAACCGGCCAGCCGGTGCCCAGCTTCGGCGACAATGGCCGCATCGACGTTCGTGCCAATCTGCGCGGCGCGGCGGAGGACAATGCGATCTACCTCACCTCGCCGATCTCGGTTTACAAGGACCTGCTGATCGTCAATGGCCGCCTGGCCGAAAACCTCCCGGCTTCGCCGGGTGACGTCCGCGCCTTCGATGCCCATACCGGCAAGCTGGTCTGGGCCTTCCACACCATCCCGCACGCCGGTGAGCCCGGCGCGGAGACCTGGCCTGCCGATGCGGCGGCCAAGCAGGGCGGCGCCAATGCCTGGAGCGGATCCTCGGTGGACACGGAGCGGGGAATCGTCTTCGTCAACACCGGCTCGGCCGCGGACGATTTCTATGGCGGCAACCGTCCCGGCAACAACCGCTTCGCCAACTCCACCATCGCGCTGGACGCCAATACCGGCAAACGGATCTGGGACTTCCAGCAGGTGCACCACGACATCTGGGATTCGGATTCGACCTCGCCGCCGATCCTGACGACGATCACGCGCAACGGCCGCCAGCAGGACGTCGCGGTTGCAACCAACAAGCAGAGCTTCATCTATGTTTTCGATCGCGCCACCGGCACGCCGGTGTTCCCGATCGAGGAGAAGCCCTTCCCCAAGAGCGATGTTCCGGGCGAGGTGACGTCGCCGACCCAGCCGGTTCCGACCCTGCCCAAGGCCCTGTCGCGGCGGACCTTCACCGAGGCCGACCTCACCACCGCCTCGCCTGAAGCCAATGCCGAGGCGCGTGCCGCCTTCGCGCAGATGTGCAACGGCGAGTTCCAGCCCATCTGCCTCAACAAGGACACGCTGGTGACGCCGGGCTTCGGTGGCGGCAATGAATGGGGCGGCATGGCGGCCGACCGCAACGGCACCATCTATGCGGCGGTGTCCAACACCTCTTCCATGACCAGGCTGGTTCCCAATCCGCGCCTGGTGCCCGGCTACAAGGATCCGTTCCCCGCCGACCAGAATGGCTATCCGACAACGCTCTATTCCTTCACCGGCTATGGCGGCTGGCGCCTCAAGGGTGGCGCAAGTCCGTTCACAGAGCCGGCAGCAACGCTGAACGCGGTCGATCTCAACACCGGGCAGTATAAGTGGACCATTCCTTTCCGCTTGGCCTCGAATGGCGGCCCAGCGGTGACGGAGAGCGGCCTGCTGTTCATCGGCGCCAGCGGCAGCCTGCAGGCTTTCGATACCAGGGACGGCAAGCTGCTGTTCGAGTCGAAGCTGCCGGCCACCGCGGGTCTGACGCCGGCGGTCTACATGGTGGATGGCAAGGAGTATGTGGCGCTGGCTTCGGCCGGACGCGGCAACTCCGCCTATGTCGCCTACGCGCTGCCGAACTGACGGCGTGACGGTTCGAGAAAGGGAAGGTGCTCCCGGCACCTTCCCTTTCTTTTTATTCCAGCGGCGGCAGTGGTTCGACCCTGCCAAGAAGGAAGAGATAGGACAGGGCGCCCAGGACGCACATGGCGCCGGCCACGGCCAGTGGGATCAGGAAGGAACCCTTGGTGAGCACCAGCACCACGCCGGTAAAGGTGGTGAGAATGATGCCGGCGACATTGCCGGCACAATTCTGGATGCCGCCGATGGAGGCGACGTGGCGCGGCGTTGGCGCGATCTCGCTCACCAC
>CAZYGO010000338.1:0-4624 GCA_964647455.1 uncultured Rhizobium sp. | reverse complement strand
CCCAGGCATTGCCCAGCTGGCGGTCGGCATCAAGCCCACGCGGATGCTCGGGCATGATCATGCGGGTATAGCGGTTCTGCACCAGCAGCTTCATCACTTCATACATGTCGTTGTCGCCCTCGTCCGGCCAGACCTCGGTATAGTCCAGCCGGGGCGTGCGCATGTTGACATTGCGGAAATGGACCTGGCCGATGCGCTTGCGGCTGGCGAAATAATTGCCCACCGCCACCGGGTCCTCGCCGATCTCGCGGGTGACGCCGCAATCCCAGGTCAGGCAGTTGGAGGGCGAATCCACCGTCGCGATCAGCCGCTTCCAGTCGGACAGGCTGTTCATCACCTGGGCCGAGCCGCGGCTCATCGGCGGCGGCGGGTCGTTGGGATGCAGCGAGAGCACGACTTTGTTCTTCTCCGCCACCGGCACCACTTCCTTGAGGAAATACTCCATGTTCTTCCAGGTGGCGTCATAGGTGTGCACGCCTTCGGCCGGCAGCGGCGGCAGATCCTTCATGCGGTCGAACTTGAATTCGCTCATGGTGGAATCGCCGCGCCCCAGTGTGTTGGCGTAACCCTCGGTGGCGCGGTGATTGTAGAAATTCCATTCCACCACCGGAATGCCAAGCTTGCCGCAATTGACGATGGTCTCCTTGACCTTGGCGATCTCGGCATCGCGGTTCGGTCCGGCGAAGACGATTTCCGACATCTGGGGGTCGAGCCCGCCCTGATAGGACCATCGCACCATCATGATGCCGATCCTCATGCCCTGGCCCTTCAGGAAATCCACCCGCGGCTGCAGGTAATCGACGCCCCAGGGCTGGCCCGGCACGTTCTGGGTGTCGATCCAGGTGATGCCGATCTGCTTGAGCCGCCGCGCCTCGTTCGCGTCGAGCAGGTCGTTCATGTACATGGTGAGTTTGGGGGTATCCGGCCCTTCCTGCGGCATGCCCAGGCCCCAAGCCTTCGATGGAAAGACCGGCGACAGGAAAGCCGGCGCGGCGGCGCCCAGCGCGCTGGCCCCGGCAAGTTTCAACATGCGGCGGCGTGAGAAATCCTGGCGTGCGGTCATGGCGTGTCCCCCGGTTTATCGGGGGGACGGTAGCCGAGTGGCGTGGGGACGCAACCGTCTCATAAGTGACGATGACGATGTGACGGGAGGCCCCGCTGGCCCGGCGGCGCGCGATCTCCGCCTCGGCCACGGCCAGCGCGGCCTTGCAGCGCAGCAACAGGGCGCGGACCTCGCCGAAGACGCCCTGGCGGCTGTAGCGGCCATGGACCAGGCGGTTGCGGTTGCCGGGCTGGCCGCCGCGCTTTCTTTTCTCACCCCCACCGGCCTCTGGCGGGCTTACGCCCACGGAGGGGAAGGAAGGCTGTGTCCCGATCTTCGACGCCATTCGAACCACCAAAATCCGCAACCCCCTCCCCTGGAGTGCCCGTTCTTCACCACGGACGGACTCTAGCCTGGCCGGCAAGCCGCCGAAACGTGGATATCCAGACCGACGATTTGCGCGCAAGCGGCGGGCGGCAGAGGAAAATTCAGGATGTGATGGCGGTGGATAGGCAGCGCGGATTCCACCCGGCCGCGCCAATGCCCGCTTTTGACCCAAAGCGGACACAGGCAAGTTGCTCGGTTTTGGTCAGAACTGATAATATGCATTTTCAAGTAGCGTACAGGATTCCTCCCCCGGCGGAGATCACCATGCGCCCCTTATCTCTCGTATTTATTGTCGTTTTGAGCAGCTTAACCGCAGCGAATGCCGATGACTGGCGAGTCAAACGTGCATTCATAGAATATAACCCGCCAACCTCGGAGTCGCGTACGATTCCTGCCGTCGTCTACACGGGGACCGGACAGGTAGAGGGAGTTGCCAGCGGTACGGCATTCTACGCCAAGGTCGCGAGCAACTCGGTGCTAAACCGCGGTATTGCCGGCAACGTCGAACGTAAAATATCGCTGACGGGTTGGCGCGGCAAGCGTGTGCGCTTAACCCTGCGTCTCAAGACCCAGGGTCCCCTGCACGCCGAAGCCTCTGCAGCCGTCGTCCAGGACAATAACGTATTGCGCGGAACGCAAAGACAATGGGTCCCGACCAGAGACGGCTGGCAGTCATTCTCTTTTGTGCGAGATGTGCCGAACGACGCCATGGACTTCGTCGTAGACCTCGGTCTTTACGGCAGGGGAACGCTCTGGGTTGATGACGTGGCGTTGGAAAGCGGTGATCAGAGTGTGGTAAACCCTAGCGTTCGAGCGGAAGCTCAAGTGCGCGCTTATCCCCGTTCCGATCCTATCCATTAATCCTATCCATTAAGAAGCGCTTTGAGCGTCTGCTTCTGGCGCAAAGCGGACATTGGCGGCATGACCTATAGCCCTTAAAATGGCAGGCACGAAGATCCAACTTCGTCCGCTCATGGCTTCCAGAACATAACGGGGCATCGATTTTAGGCGAGAAATTGGGAGGACAAGTGGTTCGAAAGTTCAGACTTGCAGATGTTTATTGTGCGATAGGGGCAATTTTTTGCCTTATGACGTTTACAGCGGCTAACGCCCAACAGCCCCTCCATCAGGCGGCGTGTAACATCTACTCCACGTCCGCAATAGAAGAAGCGCCGGAGCAGATAGCTGCTGCATTAAGGGGTATGGCAGCAGGAATGCAAATGCTTAGCCCGAAGCCAAACGGGCCGTATGCAATGGAATACTGCACGTTGGACGACAAGCCATTGTCCTACTCGATGCTTCTGCCGCCCAATCGGGATATGGGCGTGTGCCATTTCCTACAGATCGATAATGGAGATTTTTTCTCGGACGACGGCACATATTTGCACACCAACTCTGCCGGCAGGCCGAAGGCGGCGGACTCGGAAAAAATGTTCGAGAGCGATGGCGAATGCCCCCTGCAAGCTGACAGCCGCTATGTATGGACGCGCAAAGTGCCCATCGGAATATTCAGGGAAATCTTGACCCAGTGGAGAAAGGTGTCGGCATCGGAGCGTACTCTAACGGCGGCAATCGATTTCCCCGAACGCGACAGAATTTCGCCGGAACTTCTGGACAGATTTAAGCAGGTGATGGAGGGACATTATGGGAATCCCTTACCCATCGAAAAGATCTTTGTGCCGGGGGACGTAAATCCTGGCGGGCTTGCCTATTGTGTTTGGGTACGAGATCGCAGCGCCCGGACAATAGACAATGGCTTGGGTGCTTGCTTCGATCTCACACCCAGCGGCTGGAAAATCGTGGGGCTGCGTCACGGCGTCGTTGAGGCCAGGCCCAGTGATTGATGCGCAATTGTTCGACAGGCGCAAAGCGGGCCGCCCGAATGGCAAGAAATCGGGCTGGTTTAACTCCCAGGGATCGCCTCCGAATGACCGCTATTGGCGCAAAGCGGACATGGGCCAGGGCTGCGGCACGACCGGGTCCGGTCTTCTGGCGCTTCCTGCCAGCTGACGACCGCCGGCCGGAACTGTTCTTCAGGGCGACGGCGCCGCGGCCTGCGTCCGCTCCTCCGGCGCTTCCTGCCAGCCGCCGCCCAGCGCCTCGAACAGGTGCACCGCCGCCTCGCGGTTGGACAGCATGACCTGGACCAGCGCGTCCTCGGCCGAGAACAGGGTCTGCTGCGCCTGCAGCACGGTGAGCAGGTCGGCGGCGCCCTGGCGGTATTGAAGCTGCGAAATCTGGAAGGCTTCGCGCGCCGCCTCGATCAGCCGGTGCAGGTGCGCCTCGGACTCGCCGGTGTTGGCGAACTGGGTCAGGGCATTCTCGACATCGGCATAGGCGTTCAGCGCCGCGCCCTGATAGCGGGCGAGATATTCCTGCTCGGTGGCCCTGGCCAGGTCGCTCTGGCCGCTCAGCTTGCCGCCGTCGAAGATGCTTTGCAGCAGGCTGGCGCCATAGCTGGCGCCGAAACTGCCGCCCTGCAGCAGCGCGCCGATGGCGGCGCTGGCGAAGCCGCCGCTGGCCGAAAGCGAGATGGCGGGGAAGAAGGCGGCGCGGGCCGCATCGACATTGGCATGGGCGGCGGCCAGGTCGGCCTCGGCCCCGGCGACATCGGGCCGGCGCAGCAGCAGCTCCGCCGGCAGGCCGGGCCCGACCAGCGGAGCGGCGACACCATCGAGATTGTCGCCCGCGACGGTGAAGCCCTGCGGCACCCGACCCAGCAGCACCGCCAGGGCATAGAGCGTCTGCCGCTCCTGGGTCTTGAGGCTGGGCAGGCTGGCCTGAACCGATTCCACCTGCGCCAGTTCGCGGTCGAGGTCGAGGCGCGAGGCCGAACCCGCCCGCACCTTCACCTGCACCACGTCGAGGATGGCATTGATGGCGGCGATGTTCTCGCCGGCGATGGCGATGCGGCGGCGGATCGCCAGCAACTCGAAATAGCGCTGGGCGACATTGGCAGTGACGCTGAGCGCCAGCGCCTGGCGGGCGAAGCGGGCCGATTTCAGCTGCTCCTGGGCGCTGCGCAGATTGGCCCGCGCCAGGCCCCAGAAATCGGCCTCGTAGCTGGCATTGAGGGAAAGGGCGAAGCTGCTGCAGCTGGCGCCGCCGGCGGTGCAGCCGCTGCCGCTGGCGCCGCCGCCGATTTGCGGCAGCAGGGCGGCGTTCTGGATCTTCGCCCGCGCCTCGGCCTCCAGC
>CAZYGO010000337.1:0-4492 GCA_964647455.1 uncultured Rhizobium sp. | reverse complement strand
CGATCGAAGGCGGCCAGCGCCTCTTCCGGGCGGCCTAGCATCTCCAGCCCCTTGCCCAGATTCTCATGGGCGGGGGCGAAGCCAGGCAGAATCGCCAGCGACTGGCGCACCAGCTCCACGCCCGGCTCAAGCTGTCCCGCCTGCATGACCAGCACGCCCAGCAGATGCAGGGCGGGCGCATTCTTGGGGTCTTCGGCCAGCACGGCCCGGTAGATATCGGCGGCTTCGCCCAGCCGACCCTGCATCTGCAGGGCATGGGCTTGGCGCAGCCTGTCTACATGAACGGAGGAAGGCGGCATGGGTCTGGCGGCGCTCTTCGGCGTGGTGGCGCCGCTGTCCTTGGCTTGCCGCCCCTTATGCGACGGGTGGGGTGGCAGGTGCAAGCGCCCGTTAGGATGTGCTTGCGAAACATAGTATTTTACCGATTCGCGAGGGTGGAATGCGGATTGCGCCTGCCGGTCTGTTGGGGTTGAGCCTGCCGCTGCTGCTGGCGGCAGCGCCTGCGGACGCGCCCGCTCCCGATGCCGCATTGCGGCTCACCCTCAGCAGCCAGGATTTGCAGACCCCGCTGCGTTTTCCCGGCCCGGCAGCGCCCGCCCAGCCGACCCCACCGCTCTCATTCGGGCCGCAGCGCATTTCCTTTTCCGGCGGCGTCAATGCCACCTTCGATGTCGTCTATGGCAGTCTCAAGGGGTTTCGTCCGCTTACCCTTGATCTCTATCAGCCGCCGCCGCAGGGCAATGCGCTGCCGCTGGTCGTGTTCGTCCATGGCGGCGGCTGGAACGGCGGCGATACACGCCATGCCGCCAGCTTTCCAGATTTTCCCCGCGTGCTCGCGGCGGTGGCGGCGAAAGGTTATGTCGTGGCCAGCGTTTCCTATCGGCTGTCAGGCGAAGCACGCTTCCCCGGCGCGGTCCAGGATATCAAGGCGGCAATCCGCTGGCTGCGAGGCCAGTCCCGCAACCTCAACATCGATGTCACCCGCGTGGCGGTGTGGGGCGATGCCGCAGGCGGACAGCTGGCGTCGCTGGTGGGCGTCACCTGCGGTGTCGCGCCGTTCGAACCGGACCGGAATGACAATGGCGAGCGCCCCTCTGACTGCGTCCAGGCGGTGATCGACTGGGGCGGGATCACGGACCTGGAAAGCTTGGGCGGTGACGCGTCTGCCGAGCCCACAAAGACCGAGGCCGGCTTTATCCCGCCGCCGACCTCGGATGCCGGCGGTTTCCTGGGTTGCGAACCCGCGCATTGCCCGCCCATGGTTGCCCGCTTGGCCAGCCCGATGGCCTATATCTCCGCCACCAGCCCCATGGTCCTGATCCAGCACGGTGCCGCCGATAAGGCAGTTGCTCCCAGCCAATCCCAAAAATTCCATGATGCCCTGCAGAAGGCAGGTGTACCGGTGGAACTCGTACTTTACCCGGAAACTGGGCAGGGCTTCACTAGGGGTGGCGCGCCGGATCCCGCTACCCTGCAGGCGGTGCAAGATAAAGTTATCGCTTTTCTGGCGCAGGCCTTCCCGGCCAACCCCATCGGTCCTAGGCTCGCCCAGCCGCGCGGCTCTCTTTACTGATCCGAAAGCGCGGCGTCCCGCCGGAGCCATTGGCCCGGCTTTTGAACCGTACATTGGGAAAATGTCCCGTTCTGGGGCGAAGGGCGCCATGGAAGATCATATTTTCTGCGACGGCATTGGCCGAATTGCGATTATCGGAGGGGTGGTCCGGCTGGACCTCTTCACCTTTTCGCCCACCGAGACCGACGCCAACGGCAACCCCCGTCCCGTTTTGAGTCATCGTATCGTAATGGGAACGGAAGGTTTTGTGCGCTCCTCCGAGAAGGTGGTGGAGGCGGTGCAGGCGATTACCCGCGCCCGTCCTCCGCAAGCGCCGCCGCAGCCTTCGCAAGCGCAGGCCCCGCGGCCGTCGCAGGCGACACCGGCAACGCCACCGGCTGCAAGTGCGCCCGCCAGCAAGACACCCGAACCGCCGCCGCCTTCGCGGCTGCCTTTCCCTTAAGGTTTCCTATGTTCGCAAGCCAGAAGCAGAAGGAAGAGCCGAAATCGCCGTCGCAGGAGCCTGCCGCGAGCGATGCCGGCGCATCCGCTCAGAGCGGCCTGCGCGCCCTGGCTTCGGTCGCGCGTCATATGGGGCTGGACTGGAGCCTTGCTCGCCTGATCCATCTCTACGCCAAGGACAAGGAGCCCGACGCCCAGGAACTGGTCCGCATCGCCCGCGCCGAAGGCATGAAGGCGGCGCGGCACAAAGCGAACTGGAAGGAGCTTTCCGCCTCCCAGAAGCTCGCGCCCTTTATGGTGCGGCTGAATACCGGCGCCTGGTTCGTGGCGGTCAAGGTCGGCGATGCCGCCCGCAGGGAGGGCGAGCCCGAGCAGGTGGTGCTGTTCAATCCGCTGGTGCCGGAAGCAAATCTCTTCGCCGTGCCGAAGGACAAGTTTCTTTCCTATTGGAGCGGCGAGGTCATCCTGCTCAAACGGGTTTACAAATCCGGGGAGAAACCCAATCGCTTCGGGCTTTCCTGGTTCGGCCCGGAATTCTGGCGACAGCGCGTCCTGCTGACCAACATTATCGGCGCGGCGCTGGCCATGCATGTGCTGGCCCTGGCCGTGCCGATCTTCTTTCAGATCGTCATCGACCGCGTTCTGATCTATCTCTCCATCTCCACGCTGGTCGTGATCGGGGTCGGCGTGGTTTCTGCCATCCTGTTCAACTCCGCTTTCAACTGGCTGCGCGGCTATTTCATCCTGCGCGTCGCCAGCCGTATCGACATCCGCCTGGCGCAGACCACGTTCCGCCACCTGATGCGGCTGCCCATCAGCTTCTTCGACCAGGCCCGTGCGGGCGTCGTGACCAAGCATATGCAGCAGGGCCAGCAGATTCGCGAATTTCTCACCGGCCGCCTGCTCGGCACATTGCTCGACCTGCCGGCGCTGATCGTCTTCCTGCCACTGCTGCTATGGTACAGCGTCAAGCTCACCCTGGTTGTGCTGGGCGTCACTGCCCTTCTGGGCCTTGTCATCGCCGCCATGCTGGGACCGTACCGCCGACGCCTTCGTCACCTCTATCAGGCCGAGGCCCAGCGCCAGTCGTTGCTGGTGGAAAGTGTGCATGGCATGCGCACCATCAAGTCGCTGAACCTGGAGCCGCGCCGCGAGGAAGCCTGGGACAATGCAGCGGCCGACGCCGTTAACACTTATGTGCAGGTCGGCAAGATCAGCCTGGCGGCCAATACCTTCTCGGACTTTATCGAGAAGGCGCTGACCGTCGCCATCGTTGTCACCGGCACCTTTCTGGTGTTTGACGGCGCGCTGACCGTGGGCGGCCTGGTTGCCTTCAACATGCTCTCCGGCCGCGTCATCTCTCCGGTTCTGCAGATGATCGGCCTGCTCAACAACTACCAGGAAGTGCTGATGAGCGTGGAAATGCTGGGTGAGGTGATGAACCGTCCCACCGAGGAAAGCGGCCATCGCGGCCTGACCCCGGCCATTTCGGGCGCCATCGAGTTCGAGAAGGTCACATTCCGCTACCCCGGCACCGAACGTCCGGCCCTGCGCGACATCAGCCTGAAGATCCCCGCAGGCGCCATGGTCGGAATTGTCGGCCGTAGCGGTTCGGGCAAGACCACCTTCTCGGCCCTGCTGCAGGGTCTGCACCAGGCCTCCGAAGGTGCCATTCGCATCGATGGTCACAACATCAAGGATATCGACCTCGCCCATCTGCGCGCCCAGAACGGCGTGGTACCGCAGGAGCCGTTCCTTTTCCGCGGCTCCGTCAAGGACAATATCCGCATGGGCGAGCCCACCGCCTCCTTCGAGGATGTGGTGCGGGCCGCCCGCATGGCCGGCGCCGACGAATTCATCCAGCAATTGCCGCAGCGTTACGACACCGAACTGGAGGAGGGCGCCGTCAATCTCTCCGGTGGCCAGAAGCAGCGTCTCTCGATCGCCCGCGCCCTGCTGCGCCAGCCGCGCATCATCATCTTCGATGAGGCGACCAGCGCCCTGGACCCGGAAAGCGAAGCCGTGGTGGTCCGCAATCTCAAGGAGATCGCCAAGGGCCGTACCGCGATCGTTATCAGCCACCGGCTGGCCACCATTCGCGATTCCGACGCCATCATTGTCTTCGACAATGGCAGCATCAATGACGTGGGCCGTCATGACGAATTGCTGGCCCGCAACTTCGTCTATCACCAGCTCTGGACGCAACAGCAGGCGAAGTCCGCATGAACGCCTCCTTTGACAAACTCGCCAACGGCTTCAAGTCGGATGCTGCCGCCATCGAAGAGGCCCCGGTGCCGGTCTCGGCCCATGCCGCCCTTTATGTGTTCCTGACGATGCTGGTACTGGCGGTGCTCTGGTCGGTGATCGGCCAGGTGGACCGCATCGTGGTCGCCCAAGGCAAGATCGCCACCCGCGACCCCATGCTGGTGATGCAGCCCTTCACCACCTCGCGCATCGTCTCGATCAAGGTCCAGGCCG
>CAZYGO010000336.1:0-2912 GCA_964647455.1 uncultured Rhizobium sp. | reverse complement strand
AATCCGCGCGCTGGTCGGGATGGTGCGCCCGCATATCGCCCTCATCACCACCATCGCGCCGGCGCATCTGGAATTCTTCGGCAGCGAAGAAGCCATTGCCGACGCCAAGTCGGAGATTTTCGAGGGGCTGGAGCCAGGCGGCGCGGCGCTGATCCCCGCCGACAACGCCCATGCCGGGCGGCTGGCTGCCCGGGCCCGCCAGGCGCGCGTCTCCACCGTGGCGCGGTTCGGCACCGCCGCCGGCAATGAGGCGCAGCTGGTGGCGCATGAGCCGGACGGCGAGGGCATGCGCCTCAAGGCCAATATCTTCGGCGCACGGGTGGACACCAGGGTTGGCGCCCCGGGCGCGCACATCGCCGCCAATGCGGTGGCGGCGCTGGGCGCGGTGGCGCTGGCGGGCGGCGACGTGCTGAACGCGGCCGCGGCCTTGCGCAATTTCACCGCCCTGAAGGGGCGCGGCGAGCGCTTCACCGCCAAGGGCGTGCACGTGATCGACGAAAGCTACAACGCCAACCCGGCGTCCATGGCGGCGGCATTGATGCTGCTGAAAACCGCACCGGGCCGGCGTATCGCCGTGCTGGGCGACATGCTGGAGATGGGCGAGGGCAGCCTCATTCATCATGCCGGCCTGGCCGTGCCGATCGCCCAGGCCGATGTGGACCTGGTCTTTGCCGCCGGGCCGCAGATGAAGGCGCTGTTTGAGGCGCTGCCCTCCACGCGCCGCGGCGCCTGGGCGGAAAATTCCGCCGATCTGAAGCCGCGCGTGCTGGCGGCGCTGGCCGCGGGCGACACGGTGCTGGTCAAGGGCTCCAACGGTTCGCGCATGTCCCTCATCATTGAAGCTCTGAAGGGGTAGACGATGCTTTCCTACCTGGCGCTCCTCACCCATACCGACCAGCTCGCCTTCTTCCGCCTGTTCGGCTACCTCACCTTCCGCTCCGGCGCGGCGGTGCTCACGGCGCTGGTCATCGCCTTCTGGCTCAATCCCGTGCTGATCCGCTGGCTGAAGGTCCGCCAGGGCAAGGGCCAGCCCATCCGCAGCGACGGCCCCCAGCGCCACATCATCGAAAAAGCCGGCACGCCCACCATGGGCGGCCTGCTGATCCTGATCCCCTGGATCCTCTCCACCCTGCTCTGGGCCAGCCTTTCAAACCGCTATGTCTGGATCGTGCTGCTGGTGACCCTGGCGTTCGGCCTGCTGGGCTTCCTGGACGACTATTACAAGGTCACCAAGCGCACGGCCGACGGGCTTTCGGGCAAGGCGCGGCTGCTGGTCGAGTTTGCCGTCGCGGGCCTCGCCACCTTCCTGGTGATGCGGCTGGAAGCGCCGGGCCTGTCCGGCATGCTGGCGGTGCCGTTCCTCAAGACGGCGCTGCTGCCGTTCGGCTTTTTCTTCATCCTGGTCGGCGCCTGCACCATTGCCGGCGCCGCCAACGCGGTGAACTTCACCGACGGGCTGGATGGCCTCGCCATCGTGCCGGTGATGATCGCCGCCGCCACCTTCACCCTGATCGTCTATCTGGCCGGCAACGAGAAATTCGCCGCCTATCTCCAGCTTCCCTATGTCCAGGGTTCGGGCGAACTGGCCGTGTTCCTGGCGGCGCTGGTGGGGGCGGGCCTCGGCTTTCTCTGGTACAACGCCCCGCCCGCGATGATCTTCATGGGCGATACCGGCTCCTTGTCGCTGGGCGGCGCCCTGGGCGCGGTGGCGGTGGTGGCCAAGCACGAGATCGTGCTCTTCATCGTCGGCGGCCTGTTCGTGGTCGAGACCGTCTCGGTGATCGTGCAGGTCATCAGCTTCAAATTGACCGGCAAGCGGGTCTTCCGCATGGCCCCGATCCATCATCACTACGAGCAGCTGGGCTGGAATGAATCCACCATCGTGATCCGGTTCTGGATCGTGGCGGTGATGCTGGCACTGATCGGCCTCGCCACCCTGAAGATACGGTGAGCGGATGATCGTTTCCCACGCTTTTGCCGGAAAGAAGGTCGCTGTGTTCGGGCTTGCCCGCACCGGACTTTCTTCCATTGCCGCGCTTTCGCGCGGCGGGGCCGCGATCGTGGCGTGGGACGACAATCAGGCTGCGCGCGAGGCCGGCGCTGCCATGGGCGCTGAGATCGAACCCTGGCGCGAATGGGCCTGGACCGGCATCGCCGCCCTGGTGCTGTCGCCCGGCGTGCCGCTGACCCATCCCAGGCCGCATGAAGTGGTGCAGCACGCGACGCGCGCCGGCGTGAAGGTGATCGGCGATGTCGAGCTGTTCGCGCGGGAAATCAGGCCCGATCCGGCGGGCAGGGGCCGCGCCCCGGTGATCGCCATCACCGGCACCAATGGCAAGTCCACCACCACCGCCCTGATCGGCCACATCCTGGCCGCGAACGGCTTCGACGCCCAGGTGGGCGGCAATATCGGCAAGGCGGTGCTGGACCTCAATCCGCCCACGGCGCGCACGGTCTATGTGATCGAGATGTCCACCTTCCAGATCGACCTGGCGCCGGGGCTGCATCCGGATGTCGGCATCCTCTCCAATCTCTCGCCCGACCATATCGACCGCCATGGCAGCATGGAGAATTACGCCGCCATCAAGGCGCGGCTGATGAAGGCGGTGCCGAAGGACGGACAGACCGCCATCGGCGTGGATGACGACTATACCAGCGCCATCTTCACGTCCCTGGCCGGCACCAATGCCTCGCCGGTCTCGGTCGGCAAGGTGCTGGGACGCGGCATCTTCGTCGTCGACGGCGTCCTCTATGACGCCCAGAACGGCGGCGCCATGAAGGTGATGGCGCTGGAGGATGCGCCGAACCTGCCCGGCGCCCACAATTGGCAGAACGCGGCGCTCGCCTATGCCGCCGCCAAGCCCTTCGTGAAGGACGCGCGCGCCATCGCCGCGGCCATCGCCTCCTTTCCC
>CAZYGO010000335.1:0-2761 GCA_964647455.1 uncultured Rhizobium sp. | reverse complement strand
AATGGCGTCACGGATATCGCCAGGATCGACCTGGCGAGCCGCGGCGATGCGGCCAACCTGATATTCCGCCGCGGCCGGGCTGATGTCCGGATCAAGGCCGGAACCCGACGCGGTCACCAGATCAACAGGAACAGGCGCCGTGCCGCCCAGGGCATTGATGCGACCCTTCACATTTTCCAGAAGCGCCGGATTGTTGACGCCCAGGTTTGAGCCTGACGAGGCGCCCGCATTGTAGGGACCGGGCGAGGTCGCCGACAGCCGGCCCCAAAGATAGCCGGGCTTGGTGAAATTCTGCCCGATCAGCTCCGAGCCTATAACCTGACCGTGGTCGCGGATCAGGCTGCCGTTGGCCTGGTGGGAAAACGCCGTTTGCACGATGGCTGTTGTTACCAGTGGATAGAGACCGCCGAGCAGGATGGTGAAGACCAGCAGGACGACGGCCGTTGCCTGGATTTGCCGGAAGACATTGACCATGATTGGAACTCCTTATGCCAGCCCACTGCGCTCAAGCAGCGGAGCGGTAGCGCAAACAAAAAACGATTGGCTTCGCCCTCACGCAAGGCCAACGGTCGCGAGGCCCATGTCGATCAGCTTGATGCCGATGAACGGGGTGACGATGCCGCCGAGGCCATAGACCAGCACGTTGCGGGTCAGCAGACTCGATGCGCTGGCGGGGCGGTACTTCACGCCTTTGAGGGCCAGCGGCACCAGCGCGATGATGATCAGGGCATTGAAAATGACCGCCGCCAGGATGGCGCTCTGCGGAGACTTGAGGCCCATGACGTTGAGCGCCCCCAGCGCCGGATAGGTCGAGGCGAACGCCGCCGGGATGATGGCGAAGTACTTGGCCAGGTCATTGGAGATGCTGAAGGTAGTCAGCGCCCCGCGCGTCATCAGGAGTTGCTTGCAAATGGCGACAATCTCGATCAGCTTGGTCGGGTCGCTGTCGAGATCGACCATATTGCCGGCCTCTTTTGCCGCCTGGGTGCCGGAGTTCATCGCCACGGCAACGTCGGATTGGGCCAGGGCCGGCGCGTCGTTGGTGCCGTCGCCGACCATGGCGACCATCTCGCCGCCCTGCTGCATCTTGCGAATGTAGGAGAGCTTGGTTTCCGGCGTGGCCTGGGCAACGAAGTCGTCAACACCGGCTTCGGACGCAATGGCCGCGGCGGTCAGCGGGTTGTCGCCGGTGATCATCACCGACTTGATGCCCATGCGGCGCAGATCGGCCAGGCGTGTCTTGATGTCGGGTTTGACGATGTCCTTAAGGTAGACGACACCCAACACCTGCGGACCTTCGGCAACCAGAAGCGGCGTGCCGCCCTGGCGCGCGATGTCGTCTACCTGGGCGAGGACTTCGTCGGCAACGACGCCGCCTTTCAGGGCGACGACCTTGGCGATGGCATCGCCCGCGCCTTTCATGATGTGACGTTCGTTGACGACGATGCCCGATACCCGTTGTTCGGCGCTAAACGGGATGAAGGTGGCGTTTAAGGCGGTCGCATCTTTCTCGGGCAGTTCGAAGAGCTTGCGCGCCAGGACGACGATCGAGCGGCCTTCCGGCGTCTCGTCAGCTAGCGAAGACAGTTCGGCGGCTTCGGCCAGTTGCTGGGCGGTGACGCCCGGCGCCGGGAAGAACGCGCTGGCCTGACGGTTGCCGAAGGTAATGGTGCCGGTCTTGTCGAGCAGCAGGATGTTGACGTCGCCAGCGGCTTCAACCGCCCGGCCGGACGTGGCGATGACATTGGCCCTGATCAGGCGCTGCATGCCGGAAATGCCAATGGCCGACAACAAGCCGCCGATGGTGGTCGGAATCAGGCAGACCAGCAGCGCGACCAGCACGGTAACGCTGATAACGGTGCCGCTGCCCGCCCGCGCGACGCTGAACAGCGAGTATGGCAGGAGCGTTGCCGTCGCCATCAGGAAGATCAGGGTCATGGCCGCAAGCAGGATCGACAGGGCAATCTCGTTCGGCGTCTTCTGGCGTTTGGCGCTTTCGACCAGGGCAATCATGCGGTCGAGGAAGCTTTCGCCCGGATCGGAGGTGACGCGCACCTTGATCCAGTCGCTGAGCACACGCGTGCCGCCGGTCACGGCGTCGCGGTCGCCACCGGACTCACGTATGACCGGAGCGCTTTCGCCGGTGACGGCGCTTTCGTCGACGCTCGCGATGCCTTCGATAATCTGGCCGTCGGCCGGAACGAAATCACCCGCTTCGATCAGGACGATGTCGCCCTTGCGCAGCGTGTTGGCCGGCACATTCGTGGTCTTGCCGTCCTTGCCGAACTTCCTGGCAGAGACGTCGCGGCGGGCGGAACGCAGGCTGTCGGCCTGGGCCTTGCCCTTCCCTTCGGCGATAGCCTCGGCAAAGTTGGCGAACAGCAGGGTGAACCACAGCCAGAAAGTAACGAGACCGACGAACCAGACCGGCTCCTTGCTGGCGCCTAACATGCCCGGCGAGGCCAGCATGCCAGCGAAGATCGCCGTGGTCAGGACCGAGCCGATGAAGACCACGAACATGACCGGGTTGCGCACCTGATGCGTGGGGTTAAGGCGGGTAAAGGTCTGCGCCAGAACGGAGCCGAGATCGGCGCCGTCGAACAGGCCTTGTTTGCTTGCGATAGAGGGCATTTTATTGACCTTTGATCAGGTTCAGATGCTCGATCACGGGACCAAGCGCCAGCGACGGGGCGTAGGTCAGCACGCCGACCAGGACGATGACGCCGATCAGCACAGCGACGAACAGCGGGGTATGGGTGGG
>CAZYGO010000334.1:0-2584 GCA_964647455.1 uncultured Rhizobium sp. | reverse complement strand
CACCAGTCGATCTGGAAGGGCGGCAAGCCGCTGTTCGCCGGTTCGGGCTATGCCGACCTGTCGGACACCTGCCTCTACTACATCGGCGGCATCATCAAGCACGCCAAGTCGCTGAACGCCTTCACCAACCCGCTGACCAACAGCTACAAGCGCCTGATCCCCGGCTTCGAGGCCCCCGTGCTGCTGGCCTATTCGGCCCGCAACCGCTCGGCCTCCTGCCGCATCCCCTTCTCGCCCTCGCCCAACGGCAAGCGCGTCGAGGTCCGCTTCCCCGATCCGGGCGCCAACCCCTATCTCGCCTATGCCGCCATGCTGATGGCCGGCCTGGACGGCATCGAGAACAAGATCCATCCGGGCGGTCCGATGGACAAGGACCTCTATGCCCTGCCGCCGGAAGAGCTGGCGAAGGTGCCGCAGGTCTGCGGTTCGCTGCGCGAGGCGCTGGACAGCCTGGCCGCCGACCACGAGTTCCTGCTGAAGGGCGGCGTCTTCAGCAAGGACTTCATCGAGAGCTATATCGAACTCAAGTACGAGGAAGTGTATGCCTTCGAGCACACGCCGCACCCCGTCGAGTTCAAGATGTACTACTCGGTCTGATGGCCTGGTCGCGCGGCACCCGCTTCGCGGACCTGCTGCCCGGCCATGACAGGTTCCAGGAAACAACAAAGGGCGCGGCGCTTGCCGCGCCCTTTGCGTTTGCCGCGCCTGGTTCGTGCCACGCGCAAGGTGCGCGGGAGCTTTGTCACCCTCGCCTCGCCGACAAACTTTGAGACAGGAAGGGCGCCGGTTTCCCGTGCCCCGTCTCTTTGCGGAACCCTCCGGTTTGGCTATTTTCGCGCCCGCTGGAGGACGAAATGGCAGAACAGACGGCGATCAAGCGCCCGGGCATTATCGACCTGGTCATCCGGACATGGAGCAGCGCCCTTGGCGCCCTCCTGGGCCTGCTGCCGGTGTTCGCCGTGATCGCGGCTGCGCTGTTCGGACTGGATTATGCCTATCCCCTGCTGGAGCAGAAACTGTCGGTGATCCGCCCCGCCAATGACAGCATCTTCGTCCTGATGGTGGTGCCGGGGGCCTGGCTCTTCGCCCTGGAGAAGCTTGCCACCGGGCTGGCGGCGGCGCCAATGGCGCTGGTGACCATGCGCCGGATCCTGGTGGATGACGGTCCGCACCTGGCGATGGGGCCCCTGCTGCGCTTCTGGCTGTGGGCGGCGGCGGTGCTGGCGACGTCGCTCGGCTGTCTCTATGCATCGTCGCTGGCGATAACGCCGGAAATACAGCTGGTCGGCTATGTCCTGAAGCTGCTGGCGATCCTGCTGCCCCTGCTGCTGCTGCCGGTCTTTCCGGCCGTGGCGGCAGGCGAGCCCGCCGCCAATCTGGTAGCGCGGATGGACAAGGGGCTGGAACGCTGGGACGGCAATTTCTGGCGCTTCCTGGCAGTGGCGGTGTTCACCATAGGGCCGGCCTGGTTGCTGCTGCGCCTGCCGGCGGCCATCGTCACCCGCCTGCGCGGCGCCGACGCGGCGCAGAGCTTCAGCACCAGCCTCGCGGGCGGCGTGGTAGAGGCGGTGATTACCGTGCTCGTGACCGTGATCGCGGCCGCGACGCTGGCGCAGTGGTTCACCGTGGCCAGGCTGCCCAAGCCGGTGGAACGCCCGCTGGGCACATGAGCCGGGGCTAGGCGGCGGCGCTGGCGGCGTCCGGCGCCTTGACCGGCAGATTGACGAACACCGCGCAGCCCTTGCCGAATTCCGATTCCAGCCAGGCCCGGCCGCCATGCAGTTCGGCCAGGCCGCGCACCAGCGCCAGGCCCAGGCCGGTGCCCCCGGCCTGGCGGTCATAGCGGTTGTCCACCTGGCTGAAGGGCGTGAAGATCTTGTCCAGCTTGTCGCGCGGAATGCCGGGGCCGTTGTCCCGGACCATGATCTGGAAACCGCCGTCGCGGGCCGCGCTGCCGATCACCTCGATATGGCCGCCCTCGGGCGTGAACTTCACCGCGTTGGAAACCAGGTTGATGAGGATCTGCTTGATCGCACGCTCGTCGGCATAGAGCGGCGGCGCCGACGGATCGACGGTGATGGCGAGGCTCTGGCCCTTTTCGCGCGCCTTGCTGCCGATCAGCTTGAGGGCGATGTCGAAGACCCGCGGCGCATCCAGCGGATTGGGGGCGATGTCCATGCGCCCGGCCTCGATCTTTGCGATGTCGAGCAGGTCGTTGATCAGCGAGAGCAGATGGGCGCCGGAGGAATGGATGTCGCCGGCATAGTCGCGGTAGCGCGAATTGCCGACCGGACCGAAACATTCCTGGGAAATGATCTCGGAGAAACCGAGAATGGCGTTGAGCGGCGTGCGCAGCTCATGGCTCATATTGGCGAGGAAGGCGGTCTTGGAGGCGTTGGCGGCCTCGGCCTCGAAGCGCTTCTTCAGGGCGTCGTCGCGGGTTTCCTCCAATTCGCGCGCCAGATCCTCGACCTTGAAGCGCAGGCGGGTATCCTCCTCCATGCGCTGGATCAGCGGCCGGCCGGTCAGCCACATCTGCACCCCGATGCAGGGCGAAAGCGCGCCGATGACGAGGTCGGCGGCA
>CAZYGO010000333.1:0-6150 GCA_964647455.1 uncultured Rhizobium sp. | reverse complement strand
GCGAGAAGCATGCCCTGACCGACGAACAGCGCGACTATCTGATCGGGCGCTATCGCTGTCCGGAGCCGCCGCTCGCATTCAGCCGGCACCTGCGCGGCCTTGCCACCGCCGCGGTGGACATCTCGGACGGATTGATGGCCGACCTCGGCCACCTCGCCACGGCGTCCGGCGTGCGCCTGGCCATCGACGCTGCCGCGATCCCCCGATCGCCGGCGCTGCGCGCCTTCTGGGGCGAGGGGGCGCCGGCCATCATCCGTGCGGCCACGGCCGGAGATGATTATCAGGTCGCCTTCACGGCGGCGGACCATGACACCGTGATGACGGCCGCTGGCCAGGCGGGAGTCGAGGTCACATGCATAGGCCGGGTGGAGGCAGGCGCTGGTGTCGAGCTCACGCTCGACGGCAAGGTCCTGCCGGTGCCGCAGCCCGGATATCGCCACTTTTAACCATTCAATAACGGTCTTTTGTCAGCCTCGGGGGATGAAAAGGGCCGCTCTTCCTTTGCTCGCGCTTTGCCTTGCCTTGCCCGCCGCCGCTGCGGAGGAGAAGGGCGAAGGCGCCAAGGTTGGCGCTCCCGGCAACAATGTGACGATGGACTTCCTGATGGCGCCGCTGACCAGCGCCAACGGAAAGCTGATCGGCTACGCCTATATCACGTCGCGGCTCACCACCTCCGCACCCGCCTTTGTCGTTCCGGTGAGCGACAAGCTGCCCTTCATCCAGGATGCCTTTGTCCGTGACGTAAACGCAAAGGGCGTGGCCACCGCCGCCGACCCGCAGGCGGTGGACGTGCCGGCCCTGGAGGCCAGGCTGCTGACCGACGCGGTCAAGGTGATGGGGCCGGGCAAAGTGAAGACGATAACCGTTTGCACGGTGAATATCTCGGAGCTGCATCCGGCAAAGACGCCGTCGCCTGAGCCCGTCGATGCCGAACAGGACACTGACGCACACCACAATCCTCTCAAATCGCGCTGCGAAGCCGAAAAAGCCGCCTGATTCCGGGTTGCCTCCGTATCGGCCTTTTGGCATATCTCTGCCGCCCTTGAAGCGGCGCGCCCCTCTGCATGAGCGACGGCGCCCGGCCATGGGGATCGGCGGTGCCGCTCCCTTGTGATGCACCGGCGACCCACCTTCAACCGTTAGCGCAATTTCGGGGACGCCATGGAAACCCAACTTCTCATCGTTATCGCATGCGGTGTGCTGGCCCTGCTGTACGGGCTTTATACGATCCGTTCGGTGCTGTCGCTTTCCGCCGGCAACGCCCGTATGCAGGAAATCGCCGCCGCCATCCAGGAAGGCGCCCGCGCCTATCTCAACCGCCAGTACACCACCATCGCCGTCGTCGGCGCGGCGATCTTCGTGCTGGCCTGCGTCTTTCTCGGCTGGCAGGTGGGGCTTGGCTTCCTGATCGGTGCCGCCCTTTCGGGCGCTGCCGGCTATGTCGGCATGTATGTGTCGGTGCGCGCCAATGTCCGCACGGCCGAGGCCGCCCGTTCCGGCCTCGCCGCGGGCCTGTCGGTGGCGTTCCGCTCCGGCGCCGTCACCGGCATGCTGGTGGTGGGCCTGGGCCTGCTGGCCGTGGCCGGATATTTCGCGTTCCTCACGCTGGGGCTGGGCCTCGATCTGTCGAGCCCGGAGGAAAGCCGCGTCATCGTCGACTCCCTGGTCGGCCTGGGCTTTGGCGCCTCGCTGATCTCGATCTTCGCCCGTCTGGGCGGCGGCATCTTCACCAAGGGCGCCGATGTGGGCGGCGACATGGTGGGCAAGGTGGAAGCCGGCATTCCCGAGGACGACCCGCGCAATCCCGCCACCATTGCCGACAATGTGGGCGACAATGTCGGCGACTGCGCCGGCATGGCCGCCGACCTGTTCGAGACCTTCGCCGTCACCACCGTGGCGACCATGGTGCTGGCCTCGATCTATTTCTCGGGCGACCTCAAACCGGTTCTGATGCTCTATCCCCTGGCCATTGCCGGCATGAGCATCATTACCTCGATCATCGGCACCTTCTTCGTGCGGCTGGGACCGAGTAATCACATCATGGGCGCGCTCTACAAGGGCGTGATCGTCACCGTTATCCTGTCGCTGCTGGGGCTGTGGCCGCTGACCGATTGGCTGGTCGGCATGGACAGTGTGCTGTCGATCGGTGAAGGCGCCGATGCTGTCAGCTTCACCGGCATGACGCTGTTCTGGTGCGGCCTGGTCGGGCTGGCCGTGACAGGCGCCCTGATCTGGATCACCGAATATTATACCGGCACCGGCTTCTCGCCGGTGAAGCGGATTGCCCAGGCCTCGGTCACCGGCCATGGCACCAACGTGATCCAGGGCCTGGCGGTTTCCATGGAGGCCACCGCCATGCCCGCGATCGTGATCTGCGCCGGCATCATCGTCACCTATTCGATGGCCGGTCTGTTCGGCATCGCCATCGCGGTCTCCACCATGCTGTCGCTGGCGGGCATGATCGTGGCGCTGGATGCCTTCGGTCCGGTCACCGACAATGCCGGCGGCATTGCCGAAATGTCCGGCCTTGAGGGCGATGTCCGCAAGACAACCGACGCGCTGGACGCGGTCGGCAACACCACCAAGGCAGTCACCAAGGGCTATGCCATCGGCTCGGCCGGCCTGGGTGCGCTGGTGCTGTTCGCCGCCTATACCCAGGACCTGAAATACTTCGCGTCCCAGGGGTCCGGCTTCTTCGCCGGCCTGGACCTGCCGAGCTTCAGCCTGGCCGATCCCTGGGTCGTGGTGGGCCTGCTGTATGGCGGCGTGCTGCCTTTCCTGTTCGGCGGCATCTCCATGACCGCGGTGGGCCGCGCCGCCGGCGCCGTGGTGGAGGAAGTGCGCAAGCAGTTCCGCGAGATGCCCGGCATCATGCAGGGCACCGAGAAGCCCAATTATGCTCGCGCCGTGGACCTGCTGACCAAGGCCGCGATCCGCGAAATGGTGGTGCCGTCGCTGCTGCCCCTGTTCGCGCCGGTCGTGCTGTTCGTCATCGCTTGGCTGGTGGCGGGCAAGACCGCCGGCTTCAACGCGCTGGGCGCCTCGCTGATGGGTGTCATCGTCACCGGTCTCTATGTCGCCATATCCATGACGTCGGGTGGCGGCGCCTGGGACAACGCCAAGAAGTATATCGAGGACGGCCATCATGGCGGCAAGGGATCCGATGCCCACAAGGCGGCGGTGACCGGCGACACGGTGGGTGATCCCTACAAGGACACCGCCGGCCCGGCCGTGAATCCGATGATCAAGATCACCAACATCGTGGCGCTTCTGCTCCTCGCCACCCTCGCTCACATGGGCTGATCGGATCTGTCGAAAGCAGAAAGCCCGGTGGCGACACCGGGCTTTTTTGCTTGTTCTGGCGCCAACAGTTCCGGCAATCGCCAGCGCGGCAGCAAAGCCGCCGCGCGACTATCCACTGAGGTGGCCGTAGCCGGCCCGACGCATAGCGCCGGTTAAGCCAGCGAAGGCCGGAGGAGGTTCAGCAAATTACGGCAAACCGCCACCGCCCGGATTGACGTCCGAAATGGGGTTGGTGTCCTGGCTGGCCTGGGCGTTCAGCAATTGCTGCAGGAATGTCAGTTCCTTGCCGCGCGACGGCGTCTCGCGGGTTTCGAAGGCGATGACATGGCCGTCTTTCAGCCCGTAATGGCGCAGGGCGGTGACCTTGCCGTCCTTGTCGAAATAGACCGCAAGGATGCGCCGGTTCAGCACGGTAGGGGTGAAGAAAACCACCTGCTTCTCGGTCTGGGAGATGTAATACCAGGCATTGTCATTGCCGAAGGTGGTGGTGATCGAAGCATAGCCCAGCCGTTCCTGCACGCTGGTCCGGGTATCGGCGCCGGGTTTGACGCTGGCTTCCAGGGAGGCGTCGGAGACATATCCGCGCTGGCTGATGACGGGGGTGCAGGCCACCAGCAGGAGCGTGGCCCCAAAAGCCATGGCGGCGGTGCCGTTTGCCAAGATGCTTGTCAGCTTCATGCTACTCGTCTAACGCCTGTTTGGCCCGCCCGCGCTATCGCTAGCGCAGGGGAGGTGGCTGGTGCAAGAGGCACTTAAGATTGCCGACATGTTGAATATTTTCAGGAAATCGGCCGCACGCAAGGCCCTGGGATTGCAGCTTTACGGGGAACTCATCGCCCGGTCCCGTGCCCTTGTCTTCTTCCGCGAGTTCGGGGTCCCCGATACCATAGATGGGCGTTTCGACCTGGTGGCGCTGCACGGCTGGCTGGCCCTGGAGCATCTCAAGGGGGAGTCGGCGCAGGCCCTGGTCGACGCGATCTTCGTTGGTTTCGACGAAGCCATGCGGGAGCAGGGGCAGGGCGACATGGGCCTGGGCCGCAAGATGAAGCAGTTTGCCGATGCCTGGTATGGGCGCCTTGCGGCCTATTCGGCCGCCGCGGACGTGCCTGCACTGGCGGCGGCGCTGGCCCGCAATCTCTACCGCGGCGCGCGCGTTGACGACCGCGCCATGAGCCTGGCCGAATATGCCATCGCCGCCCGGGAGTATCTGCGGTACGCCCCGGAAGGCGTACTGGATTTCGGCCCGCTGCCCGCGCTGGGGGCGCCATGAGCTTTTCCCGCGACTACAACCTGGCCCGCCTGGGCAATGCCGGCGACGAAGTCCGCATCGAGGCCGACGAAGCCGAACGAGGCGAGATCGCCGCCCTGGCGGGCGCGCTTTCGTTGCCGTGTCTCGCCGCCACCGTGCGCCTGCAGAAGGACGGGGCGGCAAAATTCCATCTCTCCTATCGGCTGGAAGCGGAGGTGGCCCAGGCCTGCGTCGTCACGCTTGAGCCGGTGACCTCCCGGATGGACCGCAGTTTCGTCCGCGAGCTGCATTTCCGGGGCCCCGGGCGCGCCGCCGGGGCGGCGGCCAGCGCCGAGCTTTCCCCGGATGAGGGCGAGGAGGTGGAGGAGATCGGCAGCCTGCATTTCAACCTGGCTGGGCCGGTCGTGGAGGAGTTTCTCCTTGCGCTGGACCCCTATCCCCGGCGCCCGGGGGCGGAATTCGACCCCGGCGAGGACGCCAAGGATCGGCCGGAAAGTCCTTTTGCCGCCCTTAAAAGCCTGAAACCCAGCAAATAGAAGGGCTTGGCCGCGGGAATTGCCACTTGATAACGCGGGGGCATTCCTGCTACCTCCGCGCCCTCGATTTGCCCGCCCCATGGCAGGCCCTTTCAGGAGTTTCCGCCATGGCGGTCCCCAAGCGAAAAACCTCTCCGTCGCGCCGGAACATGCGCCGCTCCCATCACGCCCTTTCGGCGGCCGCCCATGGCGACTGCCCCAATTGCGGCGAGAAGAAGCTGCCGCACCACGTCTGCGCTTCCTGCGGTCATTATTCCGACCGCGAAGTTGTGAAAAAAGCTGACTAACCCCAAACTCCTGCCCGAAGAGCGAATCTTCCGGAAAGGGTTGCGGTGACGCGCGAATTGACGGTCTCGATAGATGCCATGGGCGGCGATGACGGCCCGGGCGTCGTCGTGTCCGCTCTGTGCCGCACCCTGGAGCGCCAGCCTGGCACGCAGTTCCTGCTGCATGGCGACGAGGCGATCCTCAGCCCGTTGCTAGCCAAGTTCCCCAAGCTCCAGAGCCGGGTCACCGTGCGGCACGCCCCCGAGCGCGTTACCATGGACGACAAGCCCAGCCAGATCGTGCGCCGTGGCCAGAACACCTCGATGTGGCGCGCCATCGAATGCGTCAAGAAGGGCCAGGCGCATGTCGCCGTCTCCGCCGGCAACACCGGCGCCCTCATGGCGATGAGCCTGCTGCAGCTGCGGACCATCGACGGCATCTCGCGGCCCGCAATCGCCTCGATCTGGCCGACCATGAAGGGTCGCACCGTTGTTCTCGATGTTGGCGCCAATGTGAGCGCCACCGCCGAACAGCTGGTGGATTTCGCGGTGATGGGCGAGGCGTTCGCCCATGCCATGCTGGGGCTGGAGCGGCCCATCGTCGGGCTGCTCAATGTCGGGTCGGAGGAGATGAAGGGCAATGACGCCGTGAAAGGCGCCGCCCAGATCCTGCGCACGGCCAGGCTGCCGATCGCCTTCCACGGCTTTGTCGAGGGCAACGATATCACGCAGGGCGTGGTCGATGTGGTGGTGACGGATGGGTTCACCGGCAATATCGCCCTCAAGACCGCCGAAG
>CAZYGO010000332.1:0-4886 GCA_964647455.1 uncultured Rhizobium sp. | reverse complement strand
GGAACGCGTCCGGCCCCCCGTCCAGGTCCGGAAAACTCAGCATTGGCACATCGGCGGGCGGCGCCGTGCCTTTTTGCAGGCAGATCATCTGCACATCCTGCAGCGCGGCGATCCCGGCCAGCGCCTGGGGCGGGAAGCATTTGCCCATGTCGTCCTTGCCCTGCCAGGCGACCCCGATGCGCAACGGATTGAGCCGCGCCGCCCAATGGCGCACCCGCATCGGCTCCGCGGCGAGCTGGCGTCCGCTCGCCGCGATATTCTCCCGGCGCAGCTCCAGGGCGAGCGGAAGGCTCATCAGGGCGATGTGAAAGTCCAGACCGGCCGGTGGATCGGCCGGGTCCACAAACTCGATTTCCTGCGCCGCGCTGGCCAGGAGGCGGCGCAATTCCGCAGGCGCCGCCAGCTTGACACGGGCGCCGCGCTGCGCCGCCATGACGGCGTAGCGAAAGAACTGGATGGCATCGCCAAGCCCCTGGCCGTGATGCACCAGCAGCGTCTTGCCGGCAATCTCCTGTGCCCCTGTCCATTCCGGCAGCGCCGTATCGGCCACATCGAAGGGGCGCGGCAGCCTTTTGCGGTTTTCGTAAAGCGGCAGGCCGGCCGCGAAATCCCCCTGCAGCAGGTGCAGGAAACCCTGGTTCAGCAGGACGCCGGGATCGCCGGGCACCATCGCCGCCGCGGCGGCGAAGTCGGCCTGCGCTTCTTCCAGGCGCCCGAGGTTGAGCAGCGACCAGCCGCGATTGTTGCGCGCGCCGGCGTGGCGTGGCGCTTGCGCAAGGGCGCGGTCATAGTCCGCCAGCGCCTCGCCATGCCGGCCTTGCGATTGCAGCAGGTTGGCGCGGTTGAAGCGCGCGAAAACATGGGCGGGGGCGAGCGCCAGGGCGCCGTCATAGGACTTGATCGCCTCTTCCAGCCGCCCCAACTGCTGCAGCGCCACGCCGCGGCTGTTCCAGGCATCGCAGAGGCCAGGACCCAGGGCGATGGCGCGGTCGAAGCAGCGCAGTGCCTCGCCCGGCCGAGCGAGCGACAGCAGCGCATGCCCCAGACTGATTTGGACCATGGGGTTGTCCGGCATGCTATCCGCGGCCTTGCGCAGCAGGCTTCGCGCTTCCTCGAAACGCCCCTGTGCGGCGCGAATGTCGCCGAGAAGATGGCGCGGCATCGGATGGCGGGAATCGGCCCGCAGCAGCTGTTCGCACAGGCGTTCAGCCTCTGCGAACTGCCCGTTCTGGTAATGGCGGACGGCCTGGTCCCAAAGCGCCTGAGGGTGATGCACGGTCTTTGCGCGGCAATCGGTCGAAAGAATCCGCGCGGGACGCTAGGGGAGCCGGGAAGCCAAGGTATGTTGACGTTAGCGGCAATTGCAGGTTTCCGTCGCGGAACCCGGATTCGGCGACAAATTGCACACATTAATTCCGCGCACGTAAACTTGTGTCAGCCGCCCCGGCGCCCGCTACAACTGTACGGCGAAGCCCGCTTCGGTCTTGGCCCTGACTTCGTCCAGAGTGGCGCCGGGCGCAAGTTCGATCAGCGTCAACCCGGACTTGCCGCGGTGCTTGGTGAAAACACCCAGATCGGTAATCACCATGTCGACGCAATCCTTGCCGGTCAGGGGCAGGTTGCAGCGCTTGAGCAGCTTGGATTCGCCGGCCTTGTTGGCGTGCTCCATCACCACGATGACGCGCTTGACGCCCGCCACCAGGTCCATTGCTCCGCCCATGCCCTTCACCATTTTGCCGGGAATGGTCCAGTTGGCGAGGTCGCCCTCTTCCGAAACCTCCATCGCGCCCAATACCGAAAGGTCGATATGGCCGCCGCGGATCATCCCGAAACTGTCGGAGGAGGAAAAGAAGGAGGAAGTGGGCAGTTCGGTGATGGTCTGCTTGCCGGCATTGATGAGGTCGGGATCTTCCTCGCCTTCATAGGGAAACGGCCCCATCCCCAGCATGCCGTTCTCGCTTTGCAGCGTCACCTTCATGCCGGCGGGGATGTGGTTGGCCACCAGGGTGGGAATGCCGATGCCGAGATTGACGTAGAACCCATCCTTGAGCTCGCGGGCGGCGCGGACGGCCATGTCATCGCGTGTCCATGCCATTTTCAGATCTCCTCGCCGGCGGCATAGCCGGGTTCGGGGCGTGGCCGGGTGGTGACCCGCTCGATATGCTTCTGATAGTTGGTGCCCTGGAAGATGCGCTGCACGAAGATGCCGGGCGTGTGGATAGCGTCGGGATCGAGCTGTCCCGGCTCGACCAGTTCCTCCACTTCCGCCACCGTGACCTTGCCCGCCGTCGCCATCATCGGATTGAAGTTGCGCGCGGTTTTCCGGTAGATCAGGTTGCCTTCACTGTCGCCCTTCCACGCCTTGACGATGGCGAGGTCGGCGCGCAGCCAGGTCTCGCGCACATAGGTCTGGCCTTCGAACATTTCCGTCGGCTTGCCTTCGGCCACCACCGTGCCGACGCCGGTCCGGGTATAGAAGGCGGGAATGCCGGCGCCGCCGGCACGGATGCGTTCGGCCAGCGTGCCCTGCGGGTTCAATTCCAGTTCCAGCTTGCCGGTGAGATACAATTCCTCGAACAGCTTGTTCTCGCCGACATAGGACGAGACCATCTTCCTGATCTGCTTGTTGTCGAGCAGAACCCAGAGCCCGTAATTGTCGGCGCCGCAATTGTTGGAGATGACGGTGAGGTCCTTCGCCCCATTGGCGCGCAGGGCGGCGATGCAGTTCTCCGGATTGCCGCATAGGCCAAAGCCGCCCGACATGATGGTCATGCCGTCGAACAGCAGCCCGTGAAGGGCGCTGGCCGCGTCCCGATAAACCTTGCTGTCCGCCACGGCGTTTCCTTGTCTATGTTGCGGTGCGGCATGATCCTCATCGCGCCGCACAATGGCAAGCCGGTGCTCTGGCATGGACTAAAATACTGTTTTTCCTTGATATTTTCTGAAGCCCCGGCCGGTTTCTTGCAGGCCCCCGCCCCCTCCCGTACAACCGCCCCGGTTTTCCGGCCTTTCTTGAGTCCCATGAGCAAAGACAAACCGCAACGCCCCAAGGCGCGCCTGCCGCGCGGCTTCCGCGACCGTTCCGGCGCCGAGCTGGCGGCCGAGCGCGCCATGCTGGAGACCATCCGCAGGGTCTATGAGGGTTATGGCTTCGATCCGCTGGAAACTCCGGCCTTCGAATATACCGACGCCCTGGGCAAGTTCCTTCCGGATGTGGACCGGCCCAATGAGGGCGTCTTTTCGCTCAAGGATGACGACGAGCAATGGCTTTCCCTGCGCTATGACCTGACGGCGCCGCTGGCCCGCCATGTCGCGGCGAATTTTCAGCACCTGGCCAAGCCGTTTCGCCGCTATGCCGTAGGCACCGTCTGGCGCAACGAGAAGCCCGGTCCCGGCCGCTTCCGCGAATTCACCCAGTTCGACGCCGACACGGTAGGCAGCAGCAGCGCCGCCGCCGATGCCGAGCTGCTGATGATGCTGTGCGACGCGCTGGAGGCCCTGGGCCTGAAGCGCGGCGATTACATGGTGAAGATCAACAATCGCAAGCTCCTCGACGGTGTGCTGGAAGTGGCGGGCGTCGCCGCCGACGAGGTGGCGCGGCGCGGTATCGTGTTGCGGGCCATAGACAAGCTGGACCGGCTGGGCGTCGAGGGCGTCTCGGCCCTGCTGGGCGAGGGCCGCAAGGACGAAAGCGGAGACTTCACGAAGGGCGCGGGCCTGACCAGCGAACAGGCACATGCGATCCTGGCCTTCGTCGCGCCCGACGCGAAGGATGAGGAAGAACATCTCAACCAGATCGCCCATCTGATCCGCACCAGCACCGTCGGGGCCGAGGGGCTGAAGGAATTGGAGGCCATCGTCCAGCTGCTGAACGCCAATGGCTATGGTCCCGATCGGGTGATGTTCGACACCGGCGTGGTGCGGGGCCTGGACTATTACACCGGCCCGGTATGGGAAGCGCAGTTGATGATGCCCGTCACCAATGAGGATGGGCAGGAAGTGGTGTTCGGCTCCATTGCCTCGGGCGGGCGTTATGACGACCTGGTGGCGCGCTTCACCGGCCAGCGTGTGCCGGCGGCCGGCATCTCCATCGGTGTCAGCCGGCTGCTGAGCGCGCTGAAGGCGCAGAAAGGCGCGCTGGCGCCGCTGGTGGTGGTCACCAGTTTCGACAGGAACGATGCCGCCGGCGCGCTGGCGATGGCGGCGGAACTGCGGGCAGGCGGAATCCGCGCCGAAGCCTATGTCGGTACCGGCAAGATGGGCGACCAATTCAAATATGCCGACAAGCGCGGTGCCGTACTTGCCGTGGTCGAGGGCCCGGACGAGAAGGCGCAAGGCCTGGTCACCTTGAAAGATCTCGCGTTGGGCGCCGAGCTGGCGAAGAATGTCGAGAGCCGCGCCGAATGGGTAGGCAATCGCCAGGCCCAGGTCGCGGTGAAGCGCGCCGATCTCGTGTCGGAGATCAAGAAATTGCTGTCGCGCTGATGTTTCCTTACTATCAGCCCGCCGCCATCGAGGCGCTGAACCGCCAGGCGGTAACGCTGCTCAAGCTGTTCAAGGAGCGTGGCTACGAACGCGAGGAGCCGTCGGTGCTGCAGCCCGCCGGACTGTTTCTTGACCGCTCGGGAGAAGAGATTCGCCGCCGGACCTTCACCCTCACCGATCCGTCGGGCCGCGACCTGGCGCTGCGTCCCGACCTCACCATTCCCATCGCCAAGCGGCTGGTGGAAGAGGGCAGGGCATTGCCCGCCCGCATTGCCTATAACGGTCCTGTCTTCCGCCACGAGCCGAATGCACCGGACAGGCCGGTGCAATTCTTCCAGGCCGGCGTCGAACTGTTCGGCGAGAGTGATCGCGGAGGCGGCGATGCGGAAATCCTCACCCTC
>CAZYGO010000331.1:0-2832 GCA_964647455.1 uncultured Rhizobium sp. | reverse complement strand
GCTTTCTTTAAAGGATGGCTGCTTCTAAGCCAACCTCCTAGCTGTCATGGCCTTCCCACATCCTTTCCCACTTAGCCATTATTTGGGGACCTTAGTTGGCGGTCTGGGCTGTTTCCCTCTCGTCCACGGACCTTAGCACCCATGGACTGCCTCCCGATGCGAGCTGATGGTATTCAGAGTTTGGTAGGGTTTGGTAAGGCTCGCGCCCCCCTAGCCCTTCCAGTGCTTTACCCCCATCAACAATTGCATTGAGGCTCTACCTAAATAGATTTCGCGGAGAACCAGCTATTTCCTGATTTGATTGGCCTTTCACCCCTAATCACAGCTCATCCCACACCTTTTCAACGGTGATGAGTTCGGTCCTCCAGCTGGTGTTACCCAACTTTCAACCTGGCCATGACTAGATCATCAGGTTTCGGGTCTAGTACATGCAACTTGGTCGCCCTATTCAGACTCGCTTTCGCTTCGCCTTCGTCTATCGACTTAAGCTTGCTGCATAAACTAACTCGCTGACCCATTATACAAAAGGTACGCCCTCACCCCTAAAGGCTCGGACTGCTTGTAGGCATTCGGTTTCAGATTCTGTTTCACTCCCCTCGTCGGGGTTCTTTTCACCTTTCCCTCACGGTACTTGTTCACTATCGGTCAGAAAGGAGTACTTAGGCTTGGAGGGTGGTCCCCCCGCGTTCAGACAGGATTTCTCGTGTCCCGCCTTACTCGATCATTTCCCTACTAATCTACGCCTACAGGGCTATCACCTGCTATGGCCCACCTTTCCAGGTGGTTCGGCTTTTAATAGGAAAACAAATGGCCTGGTCCGCGTTCGCTCGCCACTACTAGCGGAGTCTCGGTTGATGTCCTTTCCTCCGGGTACTTAGATGTTTCAGTTCCCCGGGTTCGCTTCAGGTGCCTATGAATTCAGCACTAGATACACCTTGCGGTGTGGGTTGCCCCATTCGGAAATCCCCGGATCAAAGGATATTCGCACCTCCCCGGGGCTTATCGCAGCGTATTACGTCCTTCATCGCCTCTTTCTGCCAAGGCATTCACCAAATGCCCTTAGTCTGCTTGATCCTTATCGGAAGACAGGGTCCAACCCGGCGGTGGTTTGCTCCACAAGATCTCGGCCTTTTGAATCCCGAGGTTACTCATGGCCCGCTCACCGGATGAGCAGACGAAAGAAGTCCATAATATTTCGCAGGGTACGTCGGGTTAGAATTAAGACGTTCTCAGGCCCCTGCTCCATATCACGGAACATTCCTGATTAATTATCACAAACCTTATTCACGATGAGAAAGAACATTCGTTCTTCAACACATGTCGAGGAACGAGAGAAAGAAAGCTTTCTTCTTCTGGAATGGTGGAGCTGATCGGGATCGAACCGACGACCTCATGCTTGCAAAGCACGCGCTCTCCCAGCTGAGCTACAGCCCCAAGTGGAGATGCCCCAAAAATGGTGGGCCAGGGAGGATTTGAACCTCCGACCCCACGCTTATCAAGCGTGTGCTCTAACCAGCTGAGCTACTAGCCCGGCCAGTACTCAGTTTTCAGGAGTCAGTACGGGAATTTCCGCGCCCTGACCACTGACGACTGAGAACTGGTTCCAGAAGAGAAGGGATACGACGACGGCGGCTGATGCCTTAGGGAGAGCGTGAGGGCTTGCCTAAGACAAAAGAAACCAGCCTTTCCTTAGAAAGGAGGTGATCCAGCCGCACCTTCCGATACGGCTACCTTGTTACGACTTCGCCCCAGTCATTGACCCTACCGTGGCCGGCTGCTTCCTTGCGGTTAGCGTACCGTCTTCAGGTAGAACCAACTTCCATGGCGTGACGGGCGGTGTGTACAAGGCCCGGGAACGTATTCACCGCAGCGTGCTGATCTGCGATTACTAGCGATTCCAACTTCATGCACTCGAGTTGCAGAGTGCAATCTGAACTGAGGTGGCTTTTGGGGGTTCGCTCCAGCTTGCGCTTTGGCTTCCCACTGTCACCACCATTGTAGTACGTGTGTAGCCCAGGCCGTAAGGGCCATGAGGACTTGACGTCATCCCCGCCTTCCTCCGGCTTGTCACCGGCAGTTTCATCAGAGTGCCCAGCATAACCTGGTAGCAACTGACAATGAGTGTTGCGCTCGTTGCGGGACTTAACACAACATCTCACGACACTAGATGACGACAGACATGAAGCACCTGTGTTCCAGCCAGCCGAACTGAAGACCCCAATCTCTTGGGGCCATACTGGACATGTCAAGGCCTGGTAAGGTTCTTCGCGTTGCGTCGAATTAAACCACATACTCCACCGCTTGTGCGGGCCCCCGTCAATTCCTTTGAGTTTCAACCTTGCGGCCGTACTCCCCAGGCGGAATGCTTAATGCGTTAGCGGCGTCACTGAAGGGTAAACCCTCCAACAACTAGCATTCATCGTTTACAGCGTGGACTACCAGGGTATCTAATCCTGTTTGCTCCCCACGCTTTCGCGCCTCAGCGTCAGTTACAGGCCAGTGAGCCGCCTTCGCCACTGGTGTTCCTCCCAATATCTACGAAATTTACCTCTACACTGGGAATTCCACTCACCTCTCCTGTACTCAAGCTCCGCAGTCTCAAGAGCCATTCCCAGGTTGAGCCTGGGGATTTCACTCCTGACTTGCGAGGCCGCCTACGCGCCCTTTACGCCCAGTAATTCCGAACAACGCTAGCCCCCTTCGTATTACCGCGGCTGCTGGCACGAAGTTAGCCGGGGCTTATTCTTGGGGTACCGTCATCATCTTCCCCCACAAAAGAGCTTTACAACCCGAAGGCCTTCATCACTCACGCGGCATGGCTGGATCAGGGTT
>CAZYGO010000330.1:0-6752 GCA_964647455.1 uncultured Rhizobium sp. | reverse complement strand
CCAGCAACGCGAACCTGACGGCGGGCGGCGCCGCCGCCATCGCCACCGCCGCCACCGGCGGCACCGAGGCTTTTGTCTTCGCCCTCAGCGACAATGGCGCCAGCGTCACGCCCGGTCATGTCACCTATGTTGGCACGGGCTCGACCGAACAGGGCGGCGCCGTCAGCGTCGGTCCCGACGGCACAGTCTATCTGGCCGGCACCACCACCGGGACTTTCGCCGGCCAGGCCCGCAACGTGCAGAACACCAACAATGCCTTCGCCACCGCCATCGCCGCCGATGGCAGCGTGAAATGGACGCGCCAGTTCGGCGGCGCCGACGGCCAGTCCACCGGCAACGGCCTGGCCATCGATCCCAACGGCGCCAGCGTGCTGGATGCGCTGGGCCTGCCGCGCGGCACCCTCAGCCTCGACCAGTCGGTCGAACTGACCTCGCAGACCACGCTGCGGGCGGGCGACAGTTTCCAGATCGCGATCATGGGCAAGGCGGCGCGCACCGCCACCATCACCATCGACCAGGGCGAGACGATGGATTCGCTGGTCACCAAGATCAACGCCCAGCTGGGCGCACTGGGCAAGGCGTCGGTCAACTACACGGGCGGAGCCGAGAATCTGAAGCTGCAGGTCAATCCCGGCACCACGCTGCAGCTGGTGGCGGGGCCGGGCGATTTCGACGCCCTGGCGCGCCTGGGCATTCCGGCGGGAACGCTGACCGCTCCGGCCAAGAACGCCAAGGATGGCGACACCAGCAGCAGCGACACCCAGACCTATGGCCTGGGTTTCTCGGGCACGCTCAGCCTGACGACCAAGAGCGGTGCCGACCTGGCGCGCTCGCAGCTGCTCACCGTGCTGTCCAGCCTGCAGAGCACCTACCAGAAGACCAATGCGCCGCCGGCGCAGCAGACCGTGGGCAATACCAGCGGCACGGCGTCGGCCTATACCAAGTCGCAGCTGTCGAACTACAGCCTGGCGCTGTCGCTATTGGGTTCCTGATTGTCATTCCCGGCGAGCTTCGCGTTGCGATGCGAGGGAAGGGAACCCAGACTGGATCGATCCAGCGTGACTTCGCCAGCCTGGGTTCCCTTCCCCTCGCGCGTCATTCGCCGCGCTCGGCCGGGAATGACAGTGGCGTTTAAACGACCCGATTGAAGACCATCGCGCCTGACGGCTGCGCGCCATAACCGGGGCGGGGACCATAGGTCCGCACCGGGGCGTTCATCCTATGCACTTCCTCGGCGATCGCCTTGATCATGCCTTCCGAGGCGTTCTTCACCCGCGCCAGCAGCCGGGTGTGAAGCTGCAGCACCTCGCGGAACCTGGCGGTGACCGCCAGGAAACGGGTGCGTAGCGGCGCCGGCGCCGATTGGGCGATGCGAATATCGAAATTCTGGGCTTCGCGGCCATACTGCGCCGTCAGCTTCTGCACGTCCGGATCGGCGCTCTGCAGCGCGCCCGGATTGCCGCTTTTCAGCGCGGCGATGTCGCTTTCCAATACCGCCACCAGGCGCTCGGCCAGCGCGATCATCCGTTCGATGCGGCCAGGATCCTGAAACGGCGCGGTGCTCACGGCCGGGCTTCCTGCATCTTCAGCATCTGCGCCTTGACCGACGCCGCCAGGCCGAAGCCGCCCTGGGCGGTGATGCCCTCGGCATATTTGTCGATCATCATGGAGCGGAACATCTCCTCGCCCTGGCCGCCGCCAAAGGGCCCATCGGTCTTGATGCCGGAGAACATAGCGCCCAGGAACTGGGAGATGAAGACGCTCTCGAATTCGGACGCCGCCTTGTTCACGGCGGCGTCCGATTTATCTTGGCCGCTCTGGCTCTCGCCAACGCGGCGCGCGGCCTTGTCCATGCCAAATGCTGGCAGGGGTTGGTTCTGCAGCGCGGTCAGCGCCAAGGTGCCGATGTTCATGCCAGCGTCCATCAGCCGATCACCTGGATGTCGGCCTGCAGGGCGCCAGCGGCCTTGATCGCCTGCAGGATGGAGATCACGTCGCGGGGGCCCACGCCCAGCGCATTGAGGCCGTCCACCAGGCTCTGCAGCGAGACGCCGGACTTCAGCACGACCATCTTGTCCTTGCCTTCCTCGACCTGGATCTGGGTGCGCGGAACGACCTGGGTGGTGCCGGTGTTGGAGAAGGGCGAGGGCTGGGAGACTTGCGGTGTCTCCTGCACCCGGATGGTGAGGTTGCCCTGGGCAATGGCGACGGTGGAGACGCGCACGTCCGCGCCCATCACGATCACGCCGGAATTCTCGTCGATCACCACCTTGGCGGGCTGGTCGGGATCGACCTTCAGCTGCTCGATGTCGGTGAGCATGGCGGTGACGCCGCCGGCATAGCTGGACGGCACGTTCAGCACGATATTGGTGGGATCGGCGGTGGTGGCCACCGGCGCACCGAGAAAGGCGTTGATAGCGCCGGTGATGCGGGTGGCGGTCGTGAGGTCCGGATTCTTCAGCGACAGTTTCAGGCTGGAAAGACTGGCCAGGCTGAAGCCGGTGTCCTTTTCCACGATGGCGCCGTTGGAAATGCGCCCGGCGGTGGGCACGCCGCGGGTGACGCTGGCGCCTTCGCCCTGGGCGGAGAAGCCGCCGACGGCGACGGCGCCCTGGCCGACGGCATAGATGGCGCCATCGGCGCCATAGAGCGAGGTCACCAGCAGCGTGCCGCCCTGCAGCGATTTGGCGTCGCCCATGGCGCTGACCGAAATGTCGATGCGCGAACCGGGCGCGGCGAAGGCCGGCAGGTTGGCAGTGACCATCACGGCGGCGACGTTCTTGGTCTGCATGGTGGCACCCTTGGTGTTGGTGCCCATCCGCTCCAGCATGGTCTGGATGGAAAGCTGTGTGAACGGCGCGTTCTTGAGACTGTCGCCGGTGCCGTTCAGGCCGACCACCAGGCCATAGCCGACCAGCTGGTTGTCGCGGATGCCCTGCACGTCCACCAGGTCCTTGACCCGGCTGAAAGCGAAGGCCGGCGCGGCGGCGAGGGCGCAGCCAACGGCGAGAGCGGCAAGACGAAGATAATAAGGTGCACGGGCCATGAAGGGCTTCTGCCTTTCTGTTCGGCTTCAGCCTTGCCAGAACCGTGCCGCCCGACATTCAGAAATAATTCAGCAAAAACAACATGTTGCTTCGGGGCCGGCAGGGCCCGAACCGCTACCCGGCAAACTCTGCCCGGCCAAATCGGCCATGGTTAAAGGCTGGTAAATATGAAACTGCTACCGCTCGTGGCAGTATGGGCGGGGATTCACCCGCCAAGGCTGCCCCGCGTGAACCTGTCCAGGGAATTCTACGCCGTTATCGGGATTGCCGTCCTTGCGGCCGGCCTGCTGCTGATCAAGGCCTTCGGCATCAAGGAGCCCTCCGGTCAGCCGTCGCAGCCGCCCAGCCGCGAAGACGAACTGCGTGCGGCACGGGCCCATGCGCAGCGTCAGATCGAAATCCTGCGCAATCCGGTGGGCCACCGTGGGTCCCCGAACAATGGCGAAGAAATTGACCGCCTGCAGGCCATCGTCACGCAGATCGATGCCGAATTGAAATCCTGACGTCAGATATTGGCGTAGCGGCTGCGGTCCCGCCCGATATGGAGGGCGGCGAAAGCCGCGACCACCGCCACCGTCCCCGCCACCACGAAGGCGTCCAGATACGAGCCGGTGGTGGTGCGGGTGACGCCCGCCAGGAAGGCGGCGGAGGCGGCGCCGACCTGGTGGCTGGCCGAGATCCAGCCGAACAGGATGGGCGCCTTTTTCGGCCCGAAGACCCGCGTGGCGATGGCGATGGTGGGCGGCACGGTGGCAATCCAGTCCAGGCCATAGAAGACGGCGAACAGTGACAAGCCCAGGAAGGTGAAATTGGCGAAGGGCAGGTAGATCAGCGACAACCCGCGTAGCCCGTAATAGGCGAACAGCAGCTTCTTGGGATCGACGCGATCGGTCAGCCAGCCCGAGGCGGTGGTGCCGATCAGGTCGAACAGGCCCATGATCGCCAGAAGGCCGCCCGCCGCGGTGGCGGCCAGGCCATGGTCGCTGCACAGCGCGATCATGTGGGTGCCGACCAGGCCGTTGGTGGTGAAGCCGCAGACGAAGAAGGTGCCCGCCAGCAGCCAGAAGTCGCGATATTTCACGCCTTCACCCAAGGTGGCGAAGGCGGTGCGGATGGGGTTGCCCAGGCTGCGCTCCTCGGGCGGATGGTCGGGGTCGGCGCCGAACGGCACCTCGCCGATGTCGGAAGGGCGCTCCGGCAGCAGGAAGAACACCAGCGGAATCAGCAGCACCATCGCCGCCGCCACCGCCAGCACCACCGGCCGCCAGCCGCCCCATTCCGACAGCGCCGACAGCGCCGGGATGAAGACCAGCGTGCCGGTGGAGGTGGAGGCGGCGAACAGTCCCATCACCAGGCCGCGGTTGGTGACAAACCAGCGGCCCACGATCACCGCCGAAAGGACGTTGGTGATGCAACCCGAGCCGATCCCCGAAACCACGCCCCAGGTCAGCACCAGCTGCCAGCTCTCGCGCATGAACAGGCTGGCGAAGCTGGAGGCGCCCATCATGCCGAGCGCCGTCATGACCGTGGCGCGGATGCCGAAGCGCTGCATTGCCGCGGCGGCGAAGGGGCCGGTGAAGCCGAACAGGAAGATTCCGGTCGCGGCGGCGAAGCTGATGGTGCCGCGGGACCAGCCAAAGGCGTTCTCCCACGGCACCATGAGGACGCCGGGGGTCGAGCGCAGTCCCGCCGCCGCCAGCAGGGCGGCGAAGATGATGGCGGTGACGGCGAGCGCGTAGTGCCGCCCGAAAAAGGAACGCTTCCCCATGACTCCGGTACTGGCCGTTTTTCGGCCGCTGGTGGGCCGATTTGCCGCCACCATAGCAGGCTTGCCGGGGCGCGGCGATGGCGCGGGGCCTGGGCCGTACCGGCGGACGGCGGCTATGCTATAAGGCCGCCGAGCAACAGGTTTTGCGCATGCCCGTCGACAACGCCGCCCGCCCGCAGCCCAGCGACGGCGACGCCCATGGGGGCGGCACGCTGGGCATCGGGTCGCGCCGATGCGGGCCGGCATTCGCAAGGCATTGATCATCTGGTCCGCCGGACCTTATTTCCGCTAGGCAAAGGACAATGGACGAGAAAAAAGGCTTTCACCCGACGCAGCCCTACCAGGTCTGGGATAACGTCTTCACCCCCGAGGAGCTGGACCGGATCGAGGCCCATGGCGACAGCCTGGAACCCAAATGGGGTTCGGTGATGACCGATGGGCCGGAACACCAGAAATTGTACGACGACATCCGCGTCGTGCGCGAAGCGGCGATGCCGCCCTCGCCGGACAGTCTCTGGCTCTACGAGAAACTCGAGCGCGTGATCCGCATCCTCAACAAGGAAGTCTACCAGTTCGATCTCTATGGTTTCTCCGAGCCGTTCAAATACATGGTCTATCATGGCGCTGACGGCGGCCATTTCGACTGGCATGTCGACAATGGCGTGCTGCCGTCCCCACGCAAGCTGTCTGCTTCCCTGCAGCTGAGCCATGGCAAGGACTATGAAGGCTGCGACCTGGAGATCCATGGCGGCTATCCTCCAGCCAAGGGGCCGCGCGAACGCGGCACGCTGGTGGTGTTTCCGTCCTATGTGCTGCACCGGGTGACGCCGATTCGCTCGGGCACGCGCAAGGCGCTGATCATCTGGTCCACCGGGCCCCAGTTCCGTTGAGATGGACAGACAAGCCGCGGCTTCCTATTTTCGCGGCCTTCTTTTCCGAGAATCCTCATGACCGCCCCGCGCCCCGCCTTTCTTTATATCGTTGACGGCTGGGGCCCTGGCGGCGCCGGCCGCCAATTGAATGAAGGCCAGCACCGAAACGAGGTATTGCCGTGAGCCGCCCGCGTCCTGCTCTTCTTTGCATTCTCGATGGCTGGGGCTGGCGCCCTGGAAATGATCCGGACAACGCGATCGCCGCCTCGGCAACGCCCAACTATTCGCGCCTGCTGGCGGAATGTCCGCATGCGCTCCTGGCCACCTCCGGCACCGCGGTGGGAGTGCCGCGCGGCCAGATGGGCAATTCCGAAGTCGGGCACATGAATATCGGCGCCGGCCGGGTGGTGGCGCAGGACCTGCCGCGCATCGACGTCGCCATCGAGGAAGGCACGCTGGCAACCCGCCCGGTACTGCAGGCCCTGATCGCCAAGGCCAGGGCCAATGGCGGCGCGCTGCACATCATGGGTCTCTTGTCGCCTGGCGGGGTCCATTCCCACCAGGACCATATCGCCGCCCTGGTCAAGGCGGCCCAGTCGGCGGATGCCGACAATCAAATGAAGCGCGTGCCGGTTTTCGTCCATGCCTTCCTCGACGGCCGCGATACGCCGCCGAAAAGCGCCCGCGGCTTCCTGGAGAAGTTCCTTTCCGACATTGCCGGTCTTGCCGGCGTGCGGCTGGCGACCATGGCCGGGCGTTTCTACGCCATGGACCGCGACAAGCGCTGGGACCGGGTTGCGAAGGCCTATGCCGCCATCGTGGACGGCGATGGCCCGCGCTTCGCCGACTGCTTCGCGGCGCTGGAGGCGTCCTATGCCCAGGGCGTCACCGACGAATTCCTGGTGCCGGTGGTGCTGGAGGAATATGCCGGCGTCACCGACGGCGACGTGCTGCTTTTCGCCAATTTCCGCGCCGACCGGGCGCGCGAGATTTCACTGGCGCTGCTGGACCCGAAATTCTCCGGCTTTGACCGCGCCCGCAGCGTGAAGTTTTCCGCGGCCGCCG
>CAZYGO010000329.1:0-2858 GCA_964647455.1 uncultured Rhizobium sp. | reverse complement strand
AGGGGGTCGGTGAAAAATGCAAAACGAATGCAGCCCGAACGGCCAGGCCCGCCGCGCCGCCGCGGCGGCCAGCCCGGCAACCGCAATGCCGCCAAGCCGCTCACACCCCACTCCACCATCCGTGCGCGAATACGCAAACTGGGCCGCCGGCTTCGCGCGGTGACGGCCGGCGGGCCGCAGGCGGAAGGCCCCTCGCAAGACCTGGCGGGGTTTAATTACAGCGCCAGCACATCATTGGCGGCGGAACAGATCGCCAGAAAGACGATTGCCGACAGAACCAGCCCCAGGGCTCGCGAAAAGCCCGTGGCCAGACCGTGTTGTATCCACCCCATTGACTACCCCCAGTAGCGCTCCCCAGCAAAGACTATGCTGTTGGCGGGACGAGGAAGAGCCTTCGCGGCCTAATTCTGCTGTAGGGCGCTTACCTACAGGCTTCAGCCGAGCACATCAGAAGATGCGACCGAACCAGGCCACCGAGAGGCCGGCGGCGACCATCATCACAAGGGCGGCGGCGGCGGCGAAGAAGCTGGAAATCTCCATCTCCTTGACCTCCAGCACCAGCTGCTTGGTGAGAAGGCTGTAGACCGACTTGAGGTCCTCGGCGCTGGACGCCTTGAAATACTTGCCCTTGGTCAGGTCGGCGATCTTCTTGAGCGAATCCTCGTCGAGCTGCGCCCGCATCGAGAAACCGCCGAAGCTGACATCATTGCCGCGGGTGGTGCCGAAGCCGATGGTGAAGACGCGCACGCCATATTCCGAGGCCAGCCGCGCCGCCTCGATCGGGTCGCAACCTCGGTTGGTCTGGCCATCGGTCATCAGGATGATGACGCCATTCTTGTAGCTGCCCGGCTCGACCGGCACATGCTTCTTGGGCGGCGCGCCGCCGGCCTGGCCCAGGGGGCGGCCGAAATTGCCATTGGCGCTGTCGTCCACCCGTCCGCAGTTGCCGCTGGCGGTGCGGCCGAAGCGGCTATAGCCGCCGAAGCCGCCGCCGCCGAAGCCGCCGCCATAGCCGCCATTGTTGAAGCTGCTGATGGGGAATTGCTCCTGTGGGAACAGGCTCTGCATTGCCACCAGGATGCCGTTGCCCACCGCGGTCTGGCGTTGCAGTTCGAAGCGGTCGATGGCCGCATCCAGCGCCTGGCGGTCGGTGGTGGGGCTTTGCACCAGGAGCGCAGTGCCGGCAAAAGCGACGATGCCGATGACCACGTCCTTGGGCTGCTCCTTGATATATTCCTTGGCCGCTTTCTGCGAGGCCTCGATACGTGTGGGCTTGATGTCGCCCGCACGCATGGAGCCGGAAACGTCCATCGCCATCATCACCGTGGCGCGATGCGAAGGCAGCGACACCATGGCGGTGGGCCGCGCCACCGCCAGCAGCAGGAAAGTCATGGCTGCCAGCAGCAGGGCGGGCGGCAGGTGACGGCGCCATCCCGACGGTCCCATGGCCTGCTTGAGCAGTCCCAGGTTGCCGAAACGGACCACGGCCTGCTTGCGCCGCTTGAGCAGCCAGTAATAGATGCCCACCAGCACCGGCACGAGCAGCAGCAGCCAAAGGAAGCTGGGCCAGAGGAAGGATATGCCGGGCACGAAATCGCCCGCCCGGCTCCAGGGAATCTGTTTGATCTGCGTCCAGAGATGGTTCATGGCGCGGCCCCCGCATTCAGCTTGGCGCGATGTTTTCGCATATCGGCGAAGCGTAATACCGCGTCGGCGACATCGTCTTCGGTGGAAAGCTCCAGCGCATCCACGCCGGCCTGGGCGAAGATTTCGCGCAGTTCCTCTTCGCGGGCCGCGGCGGCGGCAGCGAAGCGGCGGCGAAAACCGGGATCATGGGTGTCAACGAAAAGTTGCTCGCCGGTTTCGGAATCCTGGAAGGTGATCAGCCCCAGATTGGGCATTCGCACCTCAAAGGGGTCGGTCAGGCGCACCGCCACCACGTCATGGCGCGTGGCGAGCCGGCCCAGCGGCTTTTCCCAGCCAGCCGGGCTGATGAAGTCGGATACCACGAATACGAGGGCGCGGCGGCCCAGCATCTGGGTCGTTTCGGTCAGGGCGCGCGCCAGATCGGTGGGCTGGGGCCGCGAGGCGCGATAGCGGCTCATGGCTTCGAGGATCACATGGGTCTGCCGCCGACCACCGCGCGCAGGAATCTGCCGATCAACGCCGCCGGAAAAGAGCAGGGCACCCGCCCGATTGCCGCGCCGCGCCAGGAAACGGCACATCATGGCGGTGAACTCTGTCAGCACGGCGCGCTTGGAAACGCTTACCGACTCGAAATCCACCGATGGGCTCATGTCGAGCAGGAACCAGGCGGTGATCTCCCGGTCCTCGATATATTCGCGCACATGGGGCACTTGCGTGCGCGCCGTCACGTTCCAGTCGATGCGGCGGACATCGTCATGGAACTGATATTCGCGCAGGTCGGCCAGGTCGAGGCCCTGCCCCCGGAACGGCGATTTGTTGTCGCCCTGAAGCAGCCCTTCCAGGCGCCGCGCGATGCGCAGGTCCAGCCGCGCGAGGAGTGCCTCAGACGCTTGCGGCGCGGACATGGCTCTCAAGCACCCGTTCCGGCGGCGACACCGCCTTCATCATGTCCCGCACCAGCGCATCGGCGGTGATGCCCTCGGCCAGCGCCTCATAGGAGGGAATGACGCGATGGCGCAGCACGTCGGGCGCCACGTCCACGACATCTTCGGGCAGCACATAGTCTCGGCCGCGCAGGAAAGCCAGCGCCCGGCCCGCCTCGATCATGCCGATGCTGGCGCGGGGACTGGCCCCATACAGGATGAAGCGGCCGTGATCGCCGAGACCGGCCTTGGCGGGCTCGCGCGTCGCCGCGACAAGGCGCACCGCAT
>CAZYGO010000328.1:0-2549 GCA_964647455.1 uncultured Rhizobium sp. | reverse complement strand
TGATCATCTATGACGATCTTTCCAAGCAGGCCGTCGCCTATCGCCAGATGTCGCTGTTGCTGCGCCGCCCGCCGGGCCGCGAAGCCTATCCGGGCGACGTGTTCTATCTGCACTCCCGCCTGCTCGAGCGCGCCGCCAAGCTCAACGAAGACAATGGCGCCGGCTCGCTCACCGCCCTGCCCGTCATCGAAACCCAGGCCAACGACGTGTCGGCCTATATTCCCACCAACGTGATCTCGATCACCGACGGCCAGATCTTCCTGGAGACAGACCTTTTCTATCAAGGCATCCGGCCGGCGGTGAATGTGGGCATCTCGGTGTCGCGCGTGGGCTCCTCGGCCCAGATCAAGGCCATGAAGACCGTGGCCGGCCCCATCAAGGGTGAATTGGCGCAGTACCGCGAGATGGCGGCCTTCGCCAAATTCGGCTCCGATCTCGACGCCGCCACCCAGAAGATGCTGGCGCGCGGCGAGCGCCTCACCGAACTTCTCAAGCAGCCGCAATACAAGCCCTTTGCGGTCGAGGAGCAGGTGGCCGTAATCTATGCCGGCACGCGCGGCTATCTGGACCGCTTCCCCACCAACCGGGTGCAGGCGTTCCAGGACGCGCTGCTGGCCAAGCTGAAGACCAGCTATCCGCAGTTCCTGGAAGGCATCCGCAAGGAAAAGGCGCTGACCCCGGACCTGGAAGCCACGCTGAAGAAGGCGCTGGAAGAAGTCTCCAAGTCGTTCTCCTAAGAAAGCAGACGCCTTATGGCTTCCGTAAAGGAAATGCGCACTCGGATCGGAAGCGTGAAGTCCACGCAGAAGATCACCAAGGCGCTGCAGATGGTGGCGGCGGCCAAGCTTCGCCGGGCACAGCAGGCGGCGGAAGCCGCCCGCCCCTATGCCCGCGGGATGCAGAACGTCATCGCCAACCTGGCGGCGGGCGTTTCCGGCCCCTCGGCGCCGCTGCTGCTGGCCGGCACCGGCTCGGACAAGCGTCAGCTCATCATCGTCGCCACCTCCGACCGCGGCCTGGCTGGCGGCTTCAACGGCGCGATCATCCGCGCTGCGCGCGAGAAGATCGCGGCCCTGATCGCCGAGGGCAAGGACGTCAGGATCATCACCATCGGCCGCAAGGCCCGCGACGGCCTGCGCCGCCTTTACGGCAACCGCTTCGTCGAGAATTACGAGGTCGGCATCAAGGCACCCAGCCTGGCGCTGGTGAAGCCGATCGCCGCCAAGGTGCTGGAAGCCTACATGGCCGGCCAGTATGACGTGGTGACGCTGATCCATTCCTCCTTCAAGTCGGTGGTCAGCCAGGTGCCGCGCGCGGTGCAGCTGATCCCCGCCCAGGTGGAACAGGGCGCCGGGCCCGCCCCCTTCTACGAATACGAGCCCGACGAGGACACCATCCTGGCGGTGCTGCTGCCGCAGAATATCCGCGTCCAGCTGCTCACCGCGCTCTTGGAAAACCAGGCCGGCTTCTTCGCCTCGCAGATGACGGCGATGGACAACGCCACGCGCAACGCGGGCGACCTGATCAAGGCCCTCACCATCCAGATGAACCGTACCCGCCAGGCGCAGATCACCAAGGAGCTGATCGAGATCATCTCCGGCGCCGCGGCTGTCTAAATTCAGAAAGAGAGACACATCATGAGCAACGCAAAAGGCCGTCTCGCCCAGGTCATCGGCGCCGTCGTCGACGTGGAGTTCGAGGCGAACTTCCCGCCATCCTGAACGCGCTTGAGACCAAGAACATCGACGCCCGTACCGGCAAGGAAGTCCGCCTGGTGTTCGAGGTGGCGCAGCATCTGGGCGAGAACACCGTCCGCGCCATCGCCATGGACACCACCGAGGGCCTGACCCGCGGCCAGGACGTGATCGACACCGGCAAGCCCATCACCGTGCCGGTCGGTCCCGCGTGCCTCGGCCGCATCATGAACGTGATCGGCGAGCCTATCGACGAGGCCGGCCCGATCGAGCAGACCCACACCGCCTCGATCCACCGCGAGGCGCCGAGCTTCTCCGAGCAGGCCGGCACCGCCGAGGTCCTTGTCACCGGCATCAAGGTCATCGACCTGCTCTGTCCCTACACCAAGGGCGGCAAGATCGGCCTGTTCGGCGGCGCCGGCGTCGGCAAGACCGTCACTATGCAGGAGCTGATCAACAACATCGCCAAGGCCTATGGCGGCTATTCGGTGCTGGCGGGCGTCGGCGAGCGCACCCGCGAGGGCAACGACCTCTATCACGAGATGATCGAGTCCAACGTCAACGTGGACCCGAAAAAGGCCGGCAACACCGCCGGTTCCAAATGCGCCCTGGTTTATGGCCAGATGAACGAGCCGCCGGGCGCGCGCGCCCGCGTCGCCCTCACCGGCCTGGCCCAGGCGGAATATTTCCGCGACGTCGAGGGCAAGGATTGCCTGCTCTTCATCGACAACATCTTCCGCTTCACCCAGGCCGGTTCGGAAGTGTCGGCGCTGCTGGGCCGCATTCCCTCGGCGGTGGGCTACCAGCCCACCCTGGCAACCGAGATGGGCAACCTGCAGGAGCGCATCACCTCCA
>CAZYGO010000327.1:0-3212 GCA_964647455.1 uncultured Rhizobium sp. | reverse complement strand
ATCATGCACGATATCGTCGGTCAGCACATCCAGGAAGCCGTTCACATCCTTGCGATTGAAATTGTTGTAGTAAGTATGGATCAGGACTTCCGTCTCGTTGCGCATCATGATTTGCCAAACACCCGAGTGAAAATCGTATCGACCTGCTTCAGATGATAGCCGAGGTCGAACATGGCTTCGAGCTTCTCGTTGCTCAGCGCCTTGGTCACGTCGGGATCGGCCTTCAGCAGGTCCAAGAGGCTGCCTTCGCCATTCCAGGCACGCATGGCGTTGCGCTGGACCATGCGATAGCTGTCCTCGCGGGAAACGCCGGCTTGCGTCAGGGCCAGCAGCACCCGCTGGCTGTTGACCAGGCCATGGGTGGCATCGAGATTTTTCTGCATCCGTTCGGGATACACGACCAGCTTTTCCACCACGCCGGTCATGCGCGCCAACGCGAAGTCGAGCGTGATGGTGGCGTCGGGGCCGATATAGCGCTCGACCGAGGAATGGCTGATGTCGCGCTCATGCCAAAGCGCCACATTCTCCATGGCCGGAATGGTGTAGGCGCGCACCATGCGGGCCAGGCCCGTGACATTCTCGGTCAGCACCGGGTTGCGCTTGTGCGGCATCGCCGACGAGCCTTTCTGGCCCGGCGAGAAATATTCCTCCGCTTCCAGCACCTCGGTGCGCTGCAGGTGCCGGATCTCCACCGCCAGCCTTTCCAGCGACGAGGCGACGACGCCAAGCGCCGCGAAATAGGCGGCATGGCGGTCGCGCGGAATCACCTGCGTCGAGACGGGCTCGACGGAAAGGCCCATGCTGGCCGCCACATGCTCTTCCACCCTGGGATCGATATTGGCGAAGCTGCCCACCGCGCCGGAAATGGCGCAGGTGGCGATTTCGGCGCGCGCCGTCACCAGGCGGGCGCGGGCGCGGGTGAATTCGGCATAGTAAGTCGCCAGCTTGACGCCGAAGGTGGTGGGCTCGGCGTGAATGCCGTGGCTGCGCCCGATGGTGGGCGTCATCTTGTATTCCAGCGCCCGCTTCTTCAGCGCCGCCAGCAGCGCATCCACATCGGCGATCAGGAGGTCTGCGGCGCGCATCAGCTGCACATTCAGGCAGGTGTCCAGCACGTCGGAACTGGTCATGCCCTGGTGGACGAAGCGCGCTTCCGGTCCCACGATTTCCGACAGATGCGTCAGGAAGGCGATGACATCGTGCTTGTCCTCGCGCTCGATCTCGTCGATCCGCGCCACGTCGAACTGCGCGTTGCGGCCTTTCTCCCAGACCCTGGCCGCGGCCTCCTTGGGCACCACGCCCAGCTCGGCCAGCTTGTCGGTGGCATGCGCCTCGATCTCGAACCAGATGCGGAACCTGGTTTGCGGCGACCAGATCGCCACCATGGCATCTCGGGCATAGCGGGGTATCATGAAACAGCCTTCTTCGTGCGGAAGGCTTCTAGCAGCAAGAAAATGCCAAGCAAAGCGGAGTTCCGATGAAAGCACCGACCCCCTTCCTGTGGTTTGAAAAAGAGGCCGAGGAGGCCGCGAACTTTTATGTCTCGCTGCTGCCAGGCTCCCGCATCGAGCGGGTTTCCACCATGCCGGCCGAAAGCCCCTCCGGCCCCGAAGGCAGCGTCAAGGTGGTGGAATTCACCCTCGCCGGCCAGCCCTGGCAGGCGATGACGGAGACCGGCCGGCCTGGCGGCTTCACCCATGCCGTCTCCTTCATGATCGAATGCGAGACCCAGCAGGAGATCGACAGGCTGTGGGATGCCATCCTGGAGAATGGCGGCAAGGTCCAGGCCTGCGGCTGGATCCTGGATCGCTGGGGCCTGGCCTGGCAGATCACGCCCAAGGTGCTGGGCGAGATGATGGCCAGTCCCGACCGCGCCGCGGGCCGCCGTGCCGCCGAAGCGATGATGCGGATGATCAAGCTCGACATCGCGGCGCTGCAGAAAGCGTTCGAAGGCGGCTAGGCGTTTGCTGCCGCCAGCTTCGCCACCCATTGCGCGAAGGCCGCCATATACTTGTCCAGGAATGCCTTGGTTTCGGCGTTCTTCACGGTGCCGTCATCCTCGAACAGTTCCGCCGCGCCGCTGATATAGGCTTCGGGCTGGTGCATGGCCGGCGCATTGATGAAGATCAGGGCCTGGCGCAGCGCCATGTTGGCGGCCATGCCGCCCAGCTTGTAGGGCGTGACGCTGACGACGCCGGCGGGTTTGCCGTCCCATTTGTTGTGGCCCGGCGGCCGCGAGCCGACATCGATGGCGTTCTTCACGCAGCCAGGCAGGGAGCGGTTATATTCGGGCGTCGCGAACAGCACCGCGTCCGCGTCCGCGATTTCCTGGCGAAAGCGTGCCCAGCCGTCCGGCACGGAATTTTCAAGGTCCTCATTATAAAGGGGCATGTCCAGCGTCACCAGCTTGCAACGCAGGGTTGGCGGCGCGGCCGAGATCAGGGCCAGTGCCGCCTTGCGGGTCAGCGAGGCTTTGCGCAGGCTGCCCACCAGCACGGCAACGTCGAATGTCTTGCCCATCGGTTCTCCTATCCTGCTACAGCAGGTTCAACGATTTGAAACTGGCGTGGCCCTTGCGGCCTATGACCAGATGGTTGTGCACCATGATGCCTAAGGCAAGCGCTGCCCTGGCGATGTCGCGCGTCATGTCGATATCGGCCTTTGACGGCGTCGGATCGCCGGAAGGGTGGTTGTGCACCATGATGATCGCGGTGGCCGAGAGCTCCAGCGCGCGTTTCACCACCTCGCGGGGATAGACGGGCGTGTGGTCGACCGTTCCGGTCTGCTGAACCTCGTCGGCGATCAGCGTGTTGCGCTTGTCGAGGAAGAGGATACGGAACTGCTCGATCGGCTCGTGCGCCATGGCGGCGCGGCAATAGTCGACCACCGCCTTCCAGGAATCGAGGAGCGGACGCGCGCGTATGGCGTCCTTGGCGAAGCGGCGGGCGGCCTCCTGGTAGACCTTGAGATGGAGGGCGACGGATTCGCCGACACCATCGACTTCCGTCAGAAGCGCTTCGGGCGCGCCGAATACTTCCGAGAGCGTGCCGAAGCGCTGCAGGAGCGCCTTGGCGAGGGGCTTGGTGTCGCGGCGCGGAACGGCCTGGAAAAGGATGAGCTCGAGGAGCTCGTAGTCGCGCAGCGTCGCCGGGCCTTCGCGGAAGCGCTCCTTCAGGCGTTCGCGATGCCCGTGATAGTGCGGCAGATCCGTG
>CAZYGO010000326.1:0-3204 GCA_964647455.1 uncultured Rhizobium sp. | reverse complement strand
CCACATGGAAAGATTGCCGGTATCGCCGATCTCATCCTTCGTCACCAGCCAGGGCCCGACCGGACCGAAGCTGTCGCAGCCCTTGCCCTTGTCCCACTGGCCGCCGGGCCGCTTGGTCTGGAATTCGCGCTCGGACACATCGTTCACCAGGCAGAAGCCGGCGATATGGTCCAGGGCCTGGGCCTCACTGACATAGGAGGCCTTCTTGCCGATGACGAAGCCCAGTTCGACTTCCCAGTCGAGCATGGTGGAATCCTTCGGCTGGATGACATCGTCATTGGGACCGGAAAGGCACGAGGTCGCCTTCATGAAGAAGACCGGCTCGCTGGGCAGCGCCATGCCGGTTTCCGCCGCGTGATCGGCGAAGTTGAGGCCGATGCCGATGAACTTGCCGACGCCGGCGACGCAGGTTCCCAGCCGCGGATTGCCGGCCACCTTCGGCAGGGCTTTCACATCCATGGCCTGAAGCCTGGCAAGGCCCTCCGGCGTCAGCACGGCGCCGGCAATATCGGGCACGACGCCGGAAAGATCACGGATCGCGCCATCGCCGTCCAGCAGGCCCGGCTTTTCGGCGCCCACGGGGCCGTAACGCAGCAGCTTCATGGGAAATCTCCTCGCCTGGGATTCATCGTCATCTGCCGCGCCGCCCTCTTTCCGCTGTCGCGACGGGCCGGGTTGGCATCATTTTCCCAACGCTTCGCGTTTGAAAAATGATGGTCGGAACGGCGGGATTTGAACCCACGACCCCCTGCCCCCCAGGCAGATGCGCTACCAGGCTGCGCTACGTTCCGACGCCGGGCCCCAAGACCCGAGCGCGCGGAAATATAGGGCGCGGGGCCCGCCGTCAACTTAAGTCCGAAAAAGTGAGACATTTTATGGCTGTAGGCACTGCGCTCCTGCGCCAGTCGGTTTGGCAGTTTTCACTGTCTTTGGCGCTGGCACAGTGGAGCCGGCCTCGTCACAAGTCGGCTATGCGCGGGCTGCCTTCAGTCTTGCCTTCAGCCCCAGCAGTTCCGCCAGCAGCGCCTCGAGCCGCGCCCGTTCGGCCGACGCCAGTCCGGCTGCGCGCGGCTTGGCCTTGACCTCGGCGAAGAGATCGCCGGTCTGCACCGCGCGTGGCATGGGCGGCAGCGGCGCGGACGGCGTGAAACGGGCGCCACGCCCGATCTCCGCGACATGCCGGATGCCACGATCCTTCAGCAGCTTCTGCACGCCGCGGATGGTGAGGCCGTCGCTGTATAGCAGCGCCCGGATGCCGCGCAGCAGGTCGATGTCTTCCGGCCGGTAATAGCGTCGTCCGCCGGCCCGCTTCACCGGCTTGAGCTGGGAGAAGCGGCTTTCCCAGAACCGCAGCACATGCTGCGGCAGGTCCAAGTCACTTGCCGCCTCGCTGATGGAACGGAAAGCTTCCGGTGATTTCTCGACAAACGCGAACGCGGGCGACGACAAGGCTTAATCCTCGCTTTCGGCTTGCGGGGTCTGGCCGTTGATGACCGCCTTGAGCACATGGCTGGGACGGAACACCAGCACGCGGCGCGGCGCGATCGGCACTTCATCGCCTGTCTTGGGATTGCGGCCCATGCGCTGGCTCTTCTGGCGAACCGCGAAAGTGCCGAAGGAGGAAAGCTTGACGGTTTCGCCCCTGGCGAGCGCGCCGCAGACTTCCTCCAGCATGTCCTCGACCATTTGGGCCGAATCGGTGCGCGACAGGCCCACCGCCTGGAAAACCGATTCCGTCAGGTCGGCGCGCGTCAAAGTTCCGGTCATGGCCCCCAGCGACTCCAGTTTATCCACAGGGAGCCTAGGGCTGCCCGGAAAGCCCGTCAATATCAGGGGGTTGGGAAGAGCGCTTAATATTCGGCGGCCGGACGCCGGACCGCTCACCAGCGCAGGAGGCAGGCGCCCCAGGTGAAGCCGGCCCCCATGGCCTCCAGCAGGAGCAGATCGCCCCGTTTGATCCGGCCGTCCTTCACCGCCGTCACCAGCGCCAGCGGCACCGAAGCCGCCGAGGTGTTGCCGTGCAAGGCCACGGTCGAGATCACCTTGGCCGGGTCAATGCCCAGCTTCTTGGCCGTGCCGTCCAGGATGCGCTGGTTGGCCTGGTGGGGCACGAACCAGTCAACCGCGGAAACGGGGATGCCGGCCGCCGCCGCCGAAGCCTCGATGGCCGCCGAGATATTGGTGACGGCATGCTTGAAGACCTCCTTGCCCTGCATCCGCAGCAGCCCGGCGCCACGGGTCGAGGAAATGCCGCCATCGGTGTAGAGCAGGTCATGGAGCCGCCCGTCGGAGAAAATGCGGGTGTTGAGGATGCCCTGGTCGGAATTGCTACCCTCGCCGTCATGGGCCTGCAGCACCACGGCACCGGCGCCGTCACCGAACAGGACGCAGGTGGCGCGGTCGTTCCAGTCCAGCAGGCGGCTCATGGTCTCCGCCCCGATCAGCAGGATGGTGCGGGCCTGCCCCGTGCGGATCAGGCTGTCGGCAAGCGAGAGGCCATAGATGAAACCGGAACAGACCGCCTGAACGTCAAAAGCGGCGCCATGGGCCATGCCCAGGCGCGACTGCACCATGGTGCCGACGGAGGGGAAGGACTGGTCCGGCGTGGTGGTGGCGACGATGACCAGATCGATCTCGCCAGCATCGATGCCGGCATCGGCAAGCGCGGCGCGGGCGGCACCGAGCGCGAGATCGGAGGTCGTCTGCCCCTCCCCGGCGATGTAACGCTGGCGGATGCCGGTGCGCTCGCGGATCCACGCGTCGGAGGTATCGACCTTCTTCGCCAGATCGTCATTGGTCACGACATTGTCCGGCAGGAAGGCGCCGCAGCCTATGATGCGGGATCGGATCATGTCAGGGCTGCCTGTTCCAGCGAAGGCGCGATGGCGCCGCGATCGGCGGTGATGCGGGCATTGATGTCGGCTTTTGCCATGTCGATCGCCATGTCGAGGGCGCCGGCAAATCCCACCGCGTCGGTGCCGCCATGGGCCTTCACCACGATGCCGCCCAGGCCCAGAAAGATGCCGCCGGCCGAAGCGCGGGGATCGAGATTGCGGCGCAGGGTGTTGAGGGCCCCCTGGGCGAAAAATGCGCCGATCATGCCCAGCAGCGAGCGTCGCAGCGCCTGGCGGAGATATTGCGAGATCAGCTTGGCGGCGCCTTCGGCGGTCTTGAGGGCGATATTGCCGGTGAACCCATCCGTCA
>CAZYGO010000325.1:0-4460 GCA_964647455.1 uncultured Rhizobium sp. | reverse complement strand
CGATCTGGCGGGCCGGTGCCTGGATGGCACGGCGCACGATCTCGACGCCCGCCTTCTGGTCGGCATTGGCGGGCTGCACCTTGTCGAGCGCCTTCAGCGCGCGCAGCAGGGCGACGCCGCCGCCGGGCAGGATGCCTTCCTCGACCGCCGCCCGCGTGGCGTGCAGGGCGTCGTCCACCCGGTCTTTCTTTTCCTTGACCTCGACTTCGGTGGCGCCGCCGACGCGGATGACCGCCACCCCGCCCGCCAGCTTGGCCAGGCGTTCCTGCAGCTTCTCCTTGTCGTACTCGCTGGTGGTTTCCTCGATCTGGGCGCGGATCTGGTGGCAGCGGGCCTCGATCTCGCTCTTCTTGCCGGCGCCGTTGACGATGGTGGTGTTGTCCTTGTCGATCACCACCTTCTTGGCGCGGCCCAGCATCTGCAGGGTGACATTCTCCAGCTTGATGCCCAGGTCCTCGGAAATGGCGGTGCCGCCGGTCAGGATGGCGATATCCTGCAGCATCGCCTTGCGGCGGTCGCCAAAGCCGGGAGCCTTGACGGCCGCCACCTTCAGGCCGCCGCGCAGCTTGTTGACGACGAGGGTGGCGAGCGCCTCGCCCTCGACCTCCTCGGCGATGATCAGCAGCGGCTTGCCCGACTGCACCGCCGCTTCCAGCACCGGCAGCATGGGCTGGAGGCTGGCGAGCTTCTTTTCGTGGATCAGGACATAGGGATCCTCCAGCTCGACCTTCATCTTGTCGGCATTGGTGACGAAGTAGGGCGAGACGAAGCCGCGGTCGAACTGCATGCCCTCGACCACTTCCAGTTCGCTGTCCAGGCTCTTGGCTTCCTCGACCGTGATCACGCCCTCATTGCCTACCTTGGCCATGGCGTCGGCCAGGAAGCGGCCGATCTCCCTGTCGCCATTGGCGCTGATGGTGCCGACCTGGGCGATTTCGTCATTGTTGGCGATCTTCTTGGCGTGGCTCTTCAGGTCCGCCACGACGGCGTCCACCGCCAGGTCGATGCCCCGCTTGAGGTCCATGGGGTTCATGCCGGCGGCGACCGACTTGGCGCCTTCCTTGACGATGGCCTGGGCCAGCACGGTCGCGGTGGTGGTGCCGTCGCCGGCAAGGTCGTTGGTCTTGCTGGCGACCTCGCGCACCATCTGGGCGCCCATATTCTCGAACTTGTCCTCCAGCTCGATCTCCTTGGCGACGGTGACGCCGTCCTTGGTGATGCGGGGGGCGCCGAAGCTCTTGTCGATCACCACGTTGCGGCCTTTGGGACCGAGCGTGACCTTGACCGCGTTGGCCAGGATATCGACGCCGCGCAGCATCTTCTCGCGCGCATCGGACGAAAACTTCACTTCCTTGGCAGCCATTTTCCTTCTCCTCTCAAATGGCCAGTTGATATCGGGTTCGACGGAACGGGTGGCGTTTCAGGCAGCCCGCTTCAGGTGGCTCGCCGTTTGCACGATCCCCATGATGTCGCTTTCCTTCATGATCAGAAGGTCCTTGCCTTCGATCTTCACCTCGGTGCCGGACCATTTTCCGAACAGAACCCGGTCACCCACCTTCACCTCGGTGGGCACCAGGTCGCCGCGCTCGTTGCGGGCGCCCGGGCCAACGGCAACCACTTCCCCCTCCTGGGGTTTCTCCTGGGCGGTGTCCGGGATGATGATGCCCCCCTGGGTCTTCTGGTCGGCATCGATTCGGCGCACGACGACGCGGTCGTGCAGCGGGCGGAAATGCATGCAAATCCTCCTTGTGCAGAACAACGGTGTCCAAGGCCCGGCTCCCCGCCAGGCACCAGATGAGCTAGGAGCGCCGCTGGCAGCTTCAAGGGGGTGCTGCCAAAAAATCTGATGGCGCCATCCGCCTGGATTTTCTTGGAAATCGCCGGGGCTCGCGCCGGGGTGGCGATGAAAATTTTTTCAACTTCGGGTCGGAAAATCTTGGGGCGGCCGCCAACCCGCGCTAGCTTTTCCGGGTTGCTTTGGCGCCGAGGAGATCATGCCCAGCCGGGATTTCCTGCTTCAGCTCGAAGGCTATGGCCTCACCACCGCTGAAATCCACTACCGCATCCCCGACCATCCCGACCTGCTGCAGCTTTTCCTCTGGCAGGAATACGATCTTGCCCCGGCCTTCCCGGCGCTGCGGACCTTTCTGCAATTCTGGGAGCGCGAGCTGGAAGGGGCATTGCACTCCGTGCGCGTGGCGCACAGCCGCCTGATCCGCCCGGCGGAATGGCAGGCGGTGGACGGCATCTTCCGGGTGAATTGACCGCTCCGTGCGCCTGCCATCCCTGGCAGGCGTCGCGCGCGGCCGCCCCTGCCGCGGCGGGACGTTCAGGCCGCCCGGGCGCCGTCAGTGCGCCAGCGCCATCGGCACCGTGTCGCGGGCATAGACCAGCATGTCGTCCAGCCAGACTTCCAGCCTTTCGGTGCTGGGCAGCTTCATGGCGTGCGCCAGCACGCGGGCGCGGCGATCATTGTCGCACATCGCCTCGAAGGCATGCGTGAGAGAACCGGTGGCATCGAGATAGCGAATGTCGTAGGCGGGCATCGTCCTGCTCTCCGTGTCATGCCCCGCTCCCAGCGCCGGGCTTTCTCAAGCGGAGTCCGTGCGCGCTGGTCTTTGACGCGATTTTCGCGACGCCGGCGCAAAAGTCGAGTGACTATTCGGTAAAATCGTCGCGCAATATCTCCGGAACACAAAGAGCGCTGGCGCGTTAGCGAGACGCTGTTGCAACCCCTCATTTTTCCTGGGAGATCGCCCATGTCCGGACCCTTCACACTCGCCCCGCTGCCCTGGGACGAAGCCGCCCTCGATCCGGTGATCTCCGCCCGGACCATTTCCTTTCACTATGGCAAGCACCACCGGGCCTATGTCGACACGCTGAACAAGCTGGTGGACGGCGGCAAATACGCCGAGATGAAGCTGGAACAGGTCATCCGGGCGACGGCGGGCGCCGAGGGCGCCGAGCAGAAGATCTTCAACAACGCCGCCCAGGTCTGGAACCATGACTTCTACTGGCGCAGCCTGACGCCCGACCGCACCGCACCATCGGGCAAGCTGGCCTCGGCGATCGCGCGCGACTTCGGTGGCGTCGCGGAGCTGGTCGCCAAGCTGGCCGAAGCCGGCAAGGAGCAGTTCGGCTCCGGCTGGGCCTGGCTGGTGTCGCAGGACGGCAAGCTCTCGATAGCCAAGACCGGCAACGCCATGACGCCGATGGCCGAAGGCGTGAACTGCCTGCTCACCGTGGATGTCTGGGAGCACGCCTATTATCTCGACTACCAGAATGCGCGGCCGAAATATCTCGAAGCGGTGCTCGATCGCCTGATCAACTGGAATTTCGCGGCCGACAACCTGGAAAAGGAAGCGCATGCCGTGCGCGCCGCCGCGGAATAGCTGGAGATAAAAGGATTGCAGAGACTTTCTTCCCTTCGCGCGCGCATCGGCGCGCAGGAGGGAGGCGGCCCGCGCCATGCTGTCGGCGCGCGGCGCGCTGCACGGTTGGGCCGGCGAACCCCTCATCCATTTGCTGCAATGCGTCAAGCAATTGACGTTGACGCCCCGGAAAGGCGGGCGCAAACTTTTGTCTGACGAAAGCGGCGGCCATCGGGAGAATGGCCGCCGTCTTCGAGAACAGAGCATTCCGCCGGGGGGACAGGGATGACCAAGACATTCACCATTCGCCAGCTCACCAAGGAGTTCGGGGTAACGGCCCGTGCCTTGCGCTTCTATGAGGAAGAGGAGTTGATCTCGCCGGCGCGGCGCGGCCAGACCCGTCTCTACAGCGCCCGCGACCGCGCCCGCATCGTGCTGATCCTGCGCGGCCGCCGCGTCGGTTTCAGCCTGGCCGAACTGCGCGAGCTGCTGGATCTCTACGAAGGGCCAGGCGGCAGCACCGGCCAGATGGTGGAAGCGCGGCGCAAATTCGCGGAGCGGATAGACGCCCTGGAACGGCAGAAGCTGGACATCGAACAGTCCTTGCAGGAGCTGCGCGTCGGCATCCAGAACATCGATGCCGCCCTGGGCGGCGCCACGCTCTAGCGCAATCTTGACGGTTAACCGGCGGTTATCAGCGCGGCAGGTCCACGCCGCCGGTGGGCGAGACATTGGGCATCGGGCGGCAGGCGCCATAGCCATCCTGCCAGCCCAGGCGATAGGCGCGGTTGCCGGCAAAGGCCTGGTCGTCGCGCCGCTGGGTGTCGGCGCGGGGATTGGCGCTGACGCTGCCGGCGGTGGCGCAGCCATCGCTGTAGCCGGCGCGGTAATCGGGCGTCGCGCGCAAGGCCCGGGTTGCCTTGCTTTCGAAGAGGAAACAGCCCGATAGCGGCAAGGCCGCCAGCAGGAGAAGGTGAACGGGTTTGACCATGCCCCGTTTTACTCCGGATTAACGTGCTGTCGCGTAAAATCCACACCATCAACCGGCATTGCCGGTAAGAGGGGCGCCGGCCCCCAGGGACAAGGGTG
>CAZYGO010000324.1:0-11491 GCA_964647455.1 uncultured Rhizobium sp. | reverse complement strand
CTACCGACCGATGGCGGAGACGGTATTGACCTGCACCTCAAGGCCGGTATCGATGGCCCAGGCCCCCTGGACGAGGACATGCGCGGCAAGGCTGAGAGCGGCCAGCGAGGCGAGGGGGAGGGGACGCATCATCTTGCCCGGGTTCGACAGCCACTCTTACCCCAGCCCCGGCCCCGGCTCAATTCTCAAACCCTTGCGTCGTTTACCAAATGGCGCAGATTGCGCCGGTTCCAGGGGAGGAAAAGATGCGCAAAGTCTCATGGATCGCCTTTCTGCTGCCGTTTGCCGCGCCCGCCACGGCCCAGAGCCCCGCGCCGGAGCCGCCGCCCGGCATCGTCATTCCCGATTGGGCGCTGCCGGACTCGCCTACCCATCGCCAGGTGGCGCCGCCGCTGGATTTCCACCGCGATGCCGTCACCTTCAACCGGCCGATCGGCATTTTCGAGAATCAGAGCGATGTCGGCGGGCCGCTGGTGCCGGGCAGTGCCAGCTATGATGCCGCCAGCGGCACCTACACCATCACCTCGGCGGGCTATAACATCTGGTACACGCGCGACGAGTTCCGCTTCCTGTGGCGCAAGATGAGCGGCGACGTCTCGCTTTCCGCCAGCGTGGACTGGCCGCAGGAAGACGGTTTTGGCGACCGCAAGGTGGTGCTGATCATCCGCGAGAGCCTGGATGACGACAGCCGCCAGATCATGGCGGCGCAGCATGGCGCCGGCATGGTCCACATCGCCTGGCGCCCGGAGAGGCGCGCGCTGATGACCGACGTCGAATACCGTTCGCAGCGCCAGCCCATCGCCGCCAAGGGTGAGCGGGGCGCGCAGATTCTGCATCCCGGCCGCATCGGACTGGAGAAGAAGGGGGACCAGCTGCAGCTCTATGTCAGCTGGCAGGGCGAACCCATGCATGCCGAAGGCGCGCCGGTGACGTTCAAGGCGGGTGGTCCTTTCCTTGTCGGGATCGGCTTCACCTCCCACCTGCCTGCCACCACCGCGACGGTGAAGGTGCGCGACGTGGTGCTGGAGAACCGGGCAGGGCGGATCCGCTAGTCCGCCTTCACGCCCTTCAGCAGCTTGAGAAGCTGCGGATGCAGATGCTCGTTGGCGCAGACGATTTCGTCGCCCTTGATGCCGTCGGTGCGGCCCTGGAAGTCGCTGACGATGCCGCCCGCCTCGCGCACCAGCACGATGCCGGCAGCGGTGTCCCACAACTGGATGCCGTGTTCCCAGAAGCCGTCGATGCGGCCCGCGGCGGTCCAGGCCAGGTCGAGGGCGGCGGCGCCGAAGCGGCGGATGCCGGACGATACCGCCATCACCGTGGCGGTCTCGGCCAGGGCGCGGGCGTGGCCGGCGCGGCCCAGGAAAGGCAGGCCGGTGGCGAAGAGGGCGGGCGCCATCTCCTTGCGGGCGGCGACGCGCAGCCGCTTGCCGTTGAGGAAGGCGCCGGAGCCCTTTTCCGCGGTGAACATGTCGTCGCTGACAGGGTTGTAGACCAAGCCCGCCACCAGCTGGCCTTCCCGCTCCAGCGCGATGGAAATGGCAAAATGCGGGATGCCGTGCAGGAAATTGCTGGTGCCGTCGATCGGGTCGATGATGAAGCGGTGGGTCTTGTCCTTGCCCTCGATGCCGCCGCCTTCCTCGCCCAGGAAGCCATAGCCGGGACGGGCATGGCTGAGCTCCTCGATCAGGATGCGCTCGGTGCGCTGGTCGGCATGGGTGACGAAATCGCCGGGCCCCTTTTGCGAGATCTGGAGATTTTCCAGCTCGTTGAAATCGCGGTTGAGCGGCCGCGCCGCCTTTCTCGCGGCGGCAATCATCACGTTCATGACCGGGGAGGTATAAGCCATCGGCTAGTCGGCCCGCCGCACATAGCTGCCATCCTCGGTGGCGACGATGATCTTCTCGCCCGCGGCGATGAAGGGCGGCACCTGGATCTTCATGCCGTTCTCCAGCACGGCGCTCTTGAACGAAGGCGCCGCGGTGCCGCCTTTCAGCACCGGATCGGCCTCGGCCACCGTCAGCGTCACCTGCACCGGCAGCTTGATGCCGATCGGGCGGCCCTCATGCATCTGCACCAGGGTCTTCATGCCGTCCTGCAGGAAGCCGGCCTGGTCCTCGCCGACGAACTCCACCGACAATTCGATCTGCTCATAGCTCTCCATGTCCATGAAGGTGAGCATGTCGCCGCTGGCGAAGAGGAACTGGAAATCCTTCTTGTCGAGGAAGATCTCGTCCACCGTCTCGTCGGAGCGGAAGCGCTGGTTGAGCTTGGTGCCGTTGATGATGTCCTTGAGCTCGACCTGGTTGTAGGCGCCGCCCTTGCCGGGCTTGACCTTCTGGCACTTCACCGCGATCCACAGATTGCCTTCGAATTCGATCAGGGTGCCGGGGCTGATTTCATTGCCGGTGATCTTGGCCATGAGGCTTCGCGTCCTTCGGGCGCGGCGGGATGCGGGCGGACAGGTTCAAAGAGCGGGCGGGGTCTTAGCAGGGGCCGCGGCGGAAGGCCAGCGGCGGTTTGTAGCCCGCGGATACGGCAGGTCCGCGCGGTCTTCCGGCGCCCTGCGTTTTCCGGGCCGGCGGCTCAGAAGCAGAATTCCTTCCAGCAATTATAGGGCGCACCGAGAGTGAAGAAGACGATGCCCGCCGTACAGGCCAGGACCGCGAGATTGCCCCACAGGGTGCTGCCGCGCCGCCCGAAGCCCAGCGCCCAGGCCAGGCCCAGGAGCAGGATGGCGGGCACCACCGCCAGCGGCACCAGCCACCAGTCGAATGCGTCGCTGGAATACATCAGCATCCGGTGCAGCAGCGCGGCGGCTGTGAAATGATACAGCATCGCACCCAGGATGCCGGCGAAGACGAAGATTGCGAGCTTTTCGCTCATGAGCCCTGTTTCCGGCAGATAGCCTGATCGGGTGAGTTGCGGTTCCAAAGACATAAGGGAACTTTCCTGCTCCGGAAAGACGGGAATGGAAGGGTTTTCATACTGACACCATTCCTTGCCTTGCCGGTGTCGAAGTTTCGCCCAATTGTCGCGTCAGTCAGGTTTTCATGTCATTTCGTCCCATTGGTCTCTGCGCCCTGCTTTTCCTGACGTCCGGCTGCTCCAGTCTTCCCAGCCTGCACAGCCTCCTCGCCTTTGACGGCGACGAGACCGAGACCGCCCAGGCGGCTCCGGCGGCGCCCATCATCGTTCCCGCCGCGCCGGCGGGGGATGAATGGTGCCGTCGCATTGCCGCCTCCAGCCGCGCCCAGGCGGTGGCGTCCGGCTTCGATGCGGCTACCCAGGAGCGGATGGCGCAGCAAAGTTATCAGCAATGCATGGCGATGCCGCAGGGCTGAGCGGCCGGCAGGAAATTTTTGCCCAGTGCGCCGGTCGCCGGAACGGAAATTCAACGCAAATTTGAACCAAGCTGAAGGCTGGTTTTGGGAAATCCTTAAGCCGCGAAGGCGAAAATGGGCGGGATTGTTGCATGGAGCCCCCCGATGAAATTCTCCGCCCTGTTTTTCTGTGCTGCCGCCTGCGCGCTTTCCGGCTGTACCACCGTCGGTTCGCTGTTCGCTGATAAGAACAAGGAGCCTTCGCCGATCGAACTGGCGAATGCCTATGTCCCCGTGGCCCGGCCGCTGCCGTCCAATTTCTGCTCCCGCGTCGGCGCCAATGCGCGCGCCGAGGCGCTCCGCGCCGGCTTCGACGCCGCCACCCAGGAACGCATCGGCACCCTCAATGCCCGCCAGTGCGAGAACTTCGCGACCCAGCAGGTCGCCTTGCTCTACTAGGCCGCTTCAGAAGAGCGCATTGAAGGCGCGCACTGCGGCCTCCGGCCCCTCCGGGTGCTCCCAGACGCCGGCGGCCACCGCCAGGAAGTCGGCGCCGGCCTCGACCAGAAGGGGCGCGTTGTCCACGGTGATGCCGCCGATCGCCACCACCGGCACCACCATCATCTCGCCCCACCAGCGCAGCAATTCGATCTCGGCGCGGGCCTTGGGCGCCTTGGTGGCGGTGGGAAAGAAGGCGCCGAAGGCGACATAGTCGGCGCCGGCCTCGGCCGCTTCCATCGCCAGGTGGCGGCTGTCATGGCAGGTGACACCGACGATGCCGTCGGGCAGCAGCGCCCGCGCCTGAGCGTAAGTCGCATCTTCCTGGCCGACATGGACGCCGTCGCAGCCCAGTTCGGCAGCAAGATCGGGACGGTCGTTGAGAATGAAGGCCGTGCCGTTGGCCTGCACGATGGGGCGCAGGATGTCGGTGGCGCGGCGAATCTCGTCGTCGCTTGTCTCCTTCAGGCGCAGCTGGAAGCTGGCGACATCCCCGCCCTTGAGCGCTTCCTTGAGCACGCCGGCGAAATCGTTGGGCGCGATGCGCGGCGGGGAGATCAGATAGAGGCGGCAATCGGACATGGGGCGGGTCATAGCTGAAAAGAAGAGGGCGGGGAACAATTCCCCGCCCTTTTGCATGTCCCGGCTTTTGCCCGCCTCCCCTTTTGCGCGGTGAGCAGGGCGACCAGCCTTGCGAACGCCCAAAAAGGGGAGGTGCCCGTAGCTGGCCAGCGCGAAGCGCGGTTAAGCCAGCGAAGGGCGGAGGGGTTAAATCAAGCCGCCTTCTCGTCTGCCTTGTTCCACTTGCCCAGGGCGGCGTTGTAGTTCATCAGCGCGCGGTGGGCGAAAGCCTCCATGCCTGCCTTGACGTTCTCGGGCTTGCCGCCCCAAGCCTTCTGCGGCGCCGCCTGCAGGGCGCGGCCATAGGAGAAGGTCAGCGGCCAGGGATTGCCGCCGATCCGGTTCATGGCGTCGAGATGAGCGGTGGAGTCCAGGTCGGACTGGCCGCCCGACAGGAAGGCGATGCCGGGCACCGCCGACGGCGTGGTGCGCTTCAGGACGCGCAGGGTGCGCTCGGCCACTTCGTCGACGCCCGCCTGCTTGGCGCTCTTCTTGCCCGCCACGATCATGTTGGGCTTCAGGATGATGCCTTCCAGCGCGACGCGGGCGTAGAAAAGCTGCTGGAAGAAGATTTCGTGCACGAAGGTTGTGACTTCCTCGCAGCGCGCGGCGTCATGGTCGCCATCCATCAGCACTTCCGGCTCGACGATGGGGACGATGCCGGCTTCCTGGGCGAGCGCGGCATAGCGGGCCATCGCCTGGCCGTTGGCCAGCACCGCGCCATAGGTGGGGATGCCGCCGGCGATGTCGATCACCGCCCGCCACTTGGCGAAGCGGGCGCCCAGCTTGTGATATTCGGCGAAGCGCTCGCGCAGTCCGTCCAGGCCCTGGGTGATCAGTTCGCCGGGATGGGCGGCCAGCGGGGTGGTGCCGGCATCGACCTTGATGCCGGGAATGGCGCCGGCGGCCTCGATGATCGAGACCAGGGTGGTGCCGTCCTTCGCCTTCTGGCGGATGGTCTCGTCATAGAGGATGACGCCCGAAATGTGGTTCTTCATCGCCACGTCGGTGCGGAACATGAACTCGCGATAGTCGCGGCGATTCTCTTCCGTGTTCGGCGTGTTGATCGCGTCGAAGCGCTTGCCGATGGTGCCGTTGGATTCATCGGCCGCGAGCAGGCCCTTGCCGGGCGCCACCATGCGGCGCGCGATGTCGTTCAGTTCCGCGAGATTCATGTCTTACTCCCTTGAGCCCTGAGCGCTTCCACGCCGGGCAGTTCTTTTCCTTCGAGCCATTCCAGGAATGCTCCACCCGCAGTGGACACATAAGTGAAATCGTTTTCAACCCAGGCATGAGCCAGGGCCGCGACCGTATCGCCCCCACCAGCCACCGACAACAAATTCCCGGCCCTGGTGGCTGCGGCAACCGCCCGCGCCGCCGCTACCGTCCCGGCGTCAAAAGGCAGGGTTTCGAAGGCCCCGAAGGGCCCGTTCCAGACCAGGGTGCGGCTGGCGGCCAGGCGGGCCGTGAAGGCGGCGATGGTGGCCGGACCCACATCCAGTGCCATTTCATCGGCCCCGATCTGGTCCGCCGGAACGGTCCGGTGAGCCGCGCCGGCCTTGAATTCCCGCGCCACCACCAGGTCCAGCGGCAACAGGAGGGCGGCGCCCCTGGCGGCCGCCAGACGGATCACCTCCTGGGCGGTGCCGGTGAGTTCGGGCTCATATAGCGACTTGCCGACGCCGTGGCCCTGGGCCGCCAGGAAGGTGTTGGCCATGGCGCCGCCGATCACCAGGGTATCCACCTTGCCGACCAGATTTTTGAGCAGGTCGATCTTGGAGGAAACCTTGGCCCCGCCGACCACCGCCATCACCGGCCGGTCGGGATTGGCCAGGGCCTTTTCCAGATGCTCCAGCTCCGCCTGCATCGAGCGGCCCGCCGCGTTGGGAAGGAGCCGCGCCACCCCTTCGGTCGAGGCATGGGCGCGATGGGCGGCGGAAAAAGCGTCATTCACATAAAGGTCGCCCAGGGCGGCGAGCTGCCGCGAAAATCCCTCGTCGTTCTTTTCTTCCTCGGCGTGGAAGCGGGTATTTTCCAGCAGCACCACCTCGCCATCCTTGAGCGCGGCGATGGCCTTCTGCGCCTCATCACCGACCGTATCGCCGGCAAAGGCGACGGGGCGGCCGACATGCTCCGCCAGCGGCGCCGCGACGGGGCGCAGCGACATGGACGGCACCACCTTGCCCTTGGGCCGGTCGAAATGGCTGAGCACGATGACGCGCGCGCCATTTTCCGCCAGCTCTCGGATGGTGGGCGCCTGGCGCTCGATCCGCGTCATGTCGGTGACCTTGCCCTCCGCCATCGGCACGTTGAGGTCCGCGCGCACCAGCACGCGCCGGCCTTTTACGTCGAGCTCGTCGATGGTCTTGAAGGACATGCCCATGCTCTCCTGTCATGCCCGCGCAAGGCGGGCATCGCCTTTCAAACCGCTCACGGAAGCCGGCCCCCCGCTTTCGCGGGGAGGGCAGCAAACCTAGATCAGCTTGCCCATCGCCACGGCGGTGTCGGCCATGCGGTTGGAAAAGCCCCATTCATTGTCGTACCAGCTCATGACGCTGACGAAATTGCCGTCCATCACCTTGGTCTGGTCGAGCGCGAAGGCCGACGAGATGGGGTTGTGGTTGAAGTCGGACGACACCAGCTTCTCGGCAAAGGCTTCCAGCACGCCCTTCAGCGGCCCAGCGGCCGCCGCCTTGATGGCGTTGTTGATCTCTTCCACCGTGGTGGCGCGCTTGGCGATGAATTTCAGGTCCACCAGGCTGACATTGGGCGTGGGCACGCGCACCGAGATGCCGTCGAGCCGGCCCTTGAGTTCGGGCAGCACCAGGCCCACCGCCTTCGCGGCGCCGGTCGAGGTCGGGATCATCGAAAGCGCGGCGGCGCGGGCGCGATAGAGGTCCTTGTGCATCGTGTCCAGGGTCGGCTGGTCGCCGGTATAGGAATGGATGGTGGTCATCATGCCCTTGTCGATGCCGACCGCATCGTGCAGCACCTTGGCGACCGGCGCCAGGCAGTTGGTGGTGCAGGAGGCGTTGGAGACCACCGTGTCGGCGGCGGTCAGCGTGTCATGGTTGACGCCATAGACGATGGTGCGGTCGGCGCCGTCACAGGGCGCGCTGACCAGAACCCGCTTGGCGCCGGCCTCCAGGTGCATCGAGGCCTTTTCCTTGGAGGTGAAGATGCCGGTGCATTCCAGGGCGATGTCCACGCCCAGATCCTTGTGCGGCAGTTCGGCCGGATTCTTGATGCTGGTCACCTTCATGCGGTGGCCGGCGGCGGCGATGACGTCGCCTTCCACCGTCACGCTGGCGGGGAAGCGGCCATGGACGCTGTCATAGCGCAGCAGATGGGCGTTGGTCTCGACCGGGCCCAGATCGTTCAGCGCCACCACCTCGATGTCGCGGCGGCCCGATTCCACGATTGCCCGCAGCACCAGCCGACCGATGCGGCCGAAGCCGTTGATTGCAACACGAAGCGCCATTCAAATCTCCTTCAGCAAATCCTTCGCCATCTGCACCGCCGCCTCTGCGGTGATGCCGAAATGGGCATAGACGTCCTTGGCGGGGCCGCTGGCGCCGAAGCCATGCATCCCCAGGAAGGCGCCCTTTTCGCCCAAATATCGGTCCCAGCCAAGCGGACAAGCCGCCTCAATGGCCAGACGGGCGCCCGTTCCCAGCACCATGCGCTGATAGTCCGCCGGCTGGCGGTCGAACAGGGCCCAGCAGGGCATGGACACCACCCGCGCCGCGATGCCGTCTTTCATCAGCATGTCACGGGCTTGCAGTGCCAGCCCGACCTCGGTGCCGCTGGCCAGCAGGGTGAGCCGGGCGCCCGGCGCCTCGCGCAGCACATAGGCGCCATGCGCGGAGAGGTTGTCCGCGGTGTGGCTGTCGCGGGCCAGAATCGTGTCCTGGCGCGACAAGGCCAGCAGGCTGGGATTGGAGCGGCTTTCCATTGCGATCTGCCAGCACTCCGCCGTCTCGACGCCGTCGGCGGGGCGCATCACCAGGAGATTGGGAATGGCGCGCAGGGCGGCCAGCTGCTCGACCGGCTGGTGCGTCGGCCCGTCCTCACCGACGCCGATGGAATCGTGCGTCATCACGAAGATGGCGTGCGTGCCCATCAGGGCGGCCAGGCGGATGGAGGGGCGGCAATAGTCGGAGAACACCAGGAAGGTGCCGCCATACGGGATCACCCCGCCATGCAGCGCCATGCCGTTCATCGCCGCCGCCATGCCGTGCTCGCGGATGCCATAATGGATGTAGCGGCCGGAGAAATCCTCCGGCGTCACCGCTTCGATGTTCTGCGTCTTGGTGTTGTTGGACGGCGTCAAGTCGGCCGAGCCGCCGATGGTGAGCCTGGTCTCGGCGTTGATGACGTCCAGCGCCTTTTCCGAGAGCTTGCGGGTGGCGCCTTCAGTTTTTTCCGCCACGATCTTGCGCTTCAGCGCCACCAGGCCGTCCGCCAGCGAAGGTGCGAGCACGCCGCCCATGGTATCGTCGAATTCCCGGCCGCGCGCATAAGCGGCCTTGCGCGCGGTCCAGTCGGCGAACGCCTTCTCGCCTTGCTGTCCGATGGCACGCCACTGGTTCAGGATATCGTCGGGGACGACGAAAGGCGGATAATCCCAGCCCAGCGCCTTGCGCGTGGCGGCCACCAGTTCCTCGCCCGGTGCGTCGCTATGCGCCTTCTGGGTGCCTTCGCGGCCCGGCATGCCGAAGCCGATCACGGTGCGGCAGGCGATCATCACCGGCCGGTCGGCGTTCTGCGCCGCGCTCAGGGCGCGGAAGACATCGGCGGCGTCATGGCCGTCGCAATTGTCGGTGATCCAGCCGGCGGCGCGGAAACGCTGCTCGGCGTTGCCGGTGCCCGACAGCGCGGTCGAACCGTCGATGGTGATGCTGTTGTCGTCATAGAGGACGATCAGCTTGCCGAGGCGGTAATGGCCGGCCAGGCCGATCGCCTCATGGCTGATGCCTTCCTCCAGGTCGCCGTCGCTGGCGATGACATAGGTCTTGTGGTCCACCAGTTCCGAGCCGAAGCGGGCGGCCAGGTGCCGCTCGGCCATCGCCATGCCGACGGCGTTGGCGATGCCCTGGCCCAGGGGGCCGGTGGTGGTCTCGATGCCGGGGGCGTGGCCATATTCGGGATGGCCGGGCGTGCGGCTGCCCACTTTCCGGAAACGTTTCAGTTCCTCCAGCGTCATGTCCGGATAGCCGGTTAGGTGCAGCAGCGCATAGAGCAGCATCGAGCCATGGCCGGCCGACAGCACGAAACGGTCGCGGTCGGGCCAGTGCGGCTCGGCCGGATTGAACTTCAGGAAGCGCGAAAACAGGACGGTGGCGACATCGGCCATGCCCAGCGGCAGGCCGGGGTGGCCCGATTTGGCCTGCTGCACCGCGTCCAGCGTCAGGAAACGGATGGTGTTGGCCAGGCTGCGGATATGGGCCTGTTCGGGGGCGGTGTTGGTCATGTGGGTTCCCGTGGCTGGTGGCGCGGCTTAAGAGTGCCCCAAAGGGGCGTCAAGGTCTCTTCTCAACGCCTTTGGTTGACCCGATTTCCGCCACGGGCCTAAGGTCGCCGGACGATTGTGTTGATTCAGCGAGGGCCGCACCATGAGCCGCTTGGAACTGGCTTCGGACCGCCTCAAAAACGCCCTGGAAGGGCTGGAACGGGCGCTGGCGTCGCGGCCCGGCGGCGGCGAAGAGGCCGCGGCACTGCATGGCCGGGTTGCAGAACTGGAAGCCGAGCGCGAGCGGCTGCTGGAAAAAGTTGCGGCGCTGGAAGAGGAACTGGCTGCCCAGTCCGGCCTCACCGAGGAAGTGGAAAGCCGCCTCGACGGCGCCATCGGCGAAATTCGCGCCGCGCTGGCGCGGACATGAGCGGCCAGGAAAGTGCGGCGCGGTTTTTCGTCCGGCCGCGCGACCGAAAATACAAGGAGCCGCCATGCCTCTGGTGAATGTGATGGTGAACGGCAAGGCCTACACGCTGGGCTGCGGCGACGGCGAGGAACCGCACCTGAAGGAACTGGCGGCGCTGGTCGACAGCAAGGTGCGCGAGGCGCAGACCATGGTGGGCGCCCAGGCCAGCGAGACCAAGCTGCTGCTCACCGCCGCGCTGCTGCTGGCCGACGAACATCACGAAACGCTGGAGAAGCTGGGCAGCGCCTCTTCCACCGCCGGATCGCTGGAAGGAGAGCGCGAACAGCTTGCCGCGCGCGCCGAAACGGCGGAACAGGCGGCGGCCGATGCGCTGGAAGCGGCGGCGGCACGGGTGGAACAATGCCTGGCGCAGCTTGCGGGCGAGGCCGTGCGCGCCTAGATTGGACGTGGACGGTTACTGCCTCGTGCGTCAGGTACATGCGATGCCCAGGGGCCTTAATGGTACTCATCGGGAGCTGTCCCTGACCGGAGCCGTGGCTCCGGACATATGGCGCCCACCTGCACTTGCAGGCCCATGAGGATCCAACAACCAACGGCGTAGCGCGGTACCGTCCACTTTCATGCCCTGTTGGCCCGGCGGGCCAATCAGGGCATTGTTTTTTGATGACCCCCTTCGGCTTCAACTTTCGCTCGGCTGTTCCGGCTCTCGCCGTCGCACTTGCCTCGCCCGTGGAAGCCACCTCCCCCTTCCATGCGCGTGCGCGCATAAGGGGGAGGCGGGCCTCTGGAATTCGCAATGACCGATCTCGCTGAAAAACACGCGCTCCGCCACGCGGCGCGAGAAAAACGCAAGACGCTGGCGGCGGCGTGCCCGGATTTCGCGTGCCTGCTCGCACGCCATGTCGAGGCCCTGCCACTGACGCCGGGCATGATCGTGGGCGGCTATCATGCCCTGCCGGATGAGGCCGATCCCGCCTTGCTGCTGGAAACGCTCGCCCAGCGGGGCGTGCATGTCGCCTTTCCGCGCGTGGCGGGACGCGGCCAGGCGCTGGAATTTCACCGCATTCCCGATGGCGAGATGCTGCGGGCCGGCGCCTGGGGCATTCAGGAGCCCGCCGCCCATTTTCCGATCGCCAGACCCGACCTGCTGCTGGTGCCGCTGCTGGC
>CAZYGO010000323.1:0-14104 GCA_964647455.1 uncultured Rhizobium sp. | reverse complement strand
CGTGGCGTTGGGCCAGGTGATGTCCGGGCAGCGATTGGCGAATTCGAGCCGGTAGAAGCGGTTGCCGCCGACGCGGATATACATGGTGCGGTCGTCGGCGGCCTTCCAGCCCTGCCACTGGTTGATGAAGAAGCATTCGTTCTTCGGCGTCTGGGCCAGGGCCGCCGGGCCCGCCAGCAGGAAGGCGGCGCCGGTCAGGGCGGCCGCAAGGGTGCATCTGGTCATCTCACTGCTCCATTCCGCCCCGCCGTCTTCAGCTTGGAATATCGCGCGGCCCCATGGCAAGCTGCCCGAAAAGCGCAGGAATCATCGTGAGCCAGACACTTGCCGGAAAAACCGCCCTCATCACCGGCGCCGCCGCGGGCATTGGGCGGTCCACGGCCGAATTGTTCATCAGCGAGGGCGCGCGCGTCATCGCCACCGACCGCAACCCGGACGGCCTGGGGGGGCTGGGCGGCGAGCACCGGGCGCTGGACGTCACCGACGCCGGCGCCGTGACGGCGCTGGCGGCGGCGGTGGGACGGGTCGACATCCTGGTGAACTGCGCCGGCTTCGTGGAAGCGGGAACGCTGCTGGACAATGACGAAGCGCAATGGGGCAAGTCGTTCGAACTCAACGTCTTCGCCATGGCGCGGGTGATCAGGGCCTTCCTGCCGGCCATGCTGGAAGCGGGCGGCGGCACCATCATCAATATCGGCTCGGTGGCTGGCGCTCTCAAGGGCGTGCCCAACCGCTGCATCTATGGCGCCAGCAAGGCGGCGGTGATCGGCCTCACCAAGTCGGTGGCGATCGACTTCATCACGCGCGGCATCCGCTGCAACGCCATCTGTCCCGGCACGGTCGACACGCCGTCGCTGCAGCAGCGCCTGCGCGACACCGGCGACTATGACGCCGCGCGCAAGGCCTTCAATGCCCGCCAGCCGATGGGGCGGCTGGGCAAGGCGGACGAGATCGCGGGCATGGCGCTCTATCTGGCGTCCGAAGCGGGCGCCTTCGCCACCGGCCAGGCCTTTGTCGTGGATGGCGGCTTCATCCTCTAGGCGACGCGGCGCGGCGGCTCTCGACCAGTTGCCAGGCCAGGAGCACGGGAACGGCCACGACCAGGTCGCGGGCCCGCCGCAGCAGCGACACCGCCAAGCCGATCTCCGGCGCCAGGCCGAAGACCGGCGCCAGCAGGGCATAGCCGGCCTCCTGCACGCCCAGCGCCGCCGGAATGAAGACGGTGGCGCTGCGCAGCCCCTCCACCAGCGCCTGGATGGCGATGGCCTGCCACAGGCCCGGCGCCAGCCCCATCACCGTCAGCACCACCCAGAGCCATAGCCCGCTCGCCACCCATCCGGCCAGCTGCAGCAGGATGGACAGCGCCAGCCTTCGCCGGCGCCGGTAGATGGCGGTGACCGTCCGGTGGAAGGCCTCGGCATGGTTGACCCCGCCCGTGAAGAGTTTTTCGCCCAGCCGTCCGGCCCAGCGGCTGCCGCCGATCTGGGCCAGGGCGAAGCCGATGCTGCCCAGCGACAGGAAGAGGGCGCCGCCCAGCATGGCGCCGACATAGGACGACAGGGTGGCGCTGGCCGCCAGCAGCTTGAGGCTGGCCAGCACGCCCAAGAGGACATACAGCCCTTGGGCGAAGGTTTCGGCGGTCAGGTCGGCCACCACGGCGGCAGAGGCTTGCCCCACCGCCATGCCCCAGAGCACCAGCACCCGCGCCGTCAGCACGACGCCGCCAAGCTGGGTGATGGGCAGCACGTCGCTGGCGGAATCGCGCAGTTGGCGCGCGGCGATCACCACCGCCAGCGGCACAGGCCGGGGCAGAAGCGGCACCAGGCCCAGCGACAGCACGAATTCCGCGGCCAGGCCCGCCGCCACGATGGCGCCAAAGCCGCCCAGGCCGGCTTGCGCCATGGCCGCCGCCACGGTGCGCAGGTCGAACTGCAGCAGCACGGCCGCCAGCAGGGCGGCCCCCAGCAGGGCGGCCAGGGCCAGCCGGAGCTTCACGACAGGTGTCCCGACCGAAGGCTAGCCGTTGACCGGCACCAGCCGCACCACCATGCCGGCGTCACCGGCGGCAATGCCCGACGAGGCGGGCGTGCCGGTCGGATTCTGCAGCAGGATGTAGAGATAGCCGTCCGGTCCCTGGATCACGTCGCGCACCCGTCCGACCTGGTCCAGCAGCGTCTCCTGCTGCAGGATCTGGTCGTTCTTGACCACCATGCGGATCAGCTTCTGGCCGACCATGCCGGTGATGAACAGGTTGTTCTTCCACTTCGGATATTTGTTGCCGGAATAGAAGGTGATGCCGCCCGGGCCGATCGAGGGATTGAAATAGGCCTTGGGCTTTTCCATGCCCTTGTGCTCGATTTCGCTGATCCCCGGCTCGATGCCATTGCTCATCACGCCCCAGCCGTAATTGGCGCCGCGCTTGATGACATTGACCTCGTCGCCGCCGGTGGGGCCGTGCTCGGTTTCCCAGAGATGGCCGTCCACCGGATTGAAGGCCAGGCCCTCGGGATTGCGGTGGCCATAGCTCCACACCGTGGGGTCGGCGCCTTCCTTGCCGATGAAGGGATTGCCCGGCGCCGGCCTGCCGTCATCGGTCATGCGGTGGACCTTGCCCATGGGCGAGATCAGGTTCTGCGCATCGTAGAAATAATGGCGGTCGCCCAGCGTCCAGTAGAAATTGTTCTGCTTGTCGAACAGGAAGCGCAGCCCGTAATGATCGCTGGGCTGGGTGTATTGCTCGGGCGTGGCGCGGAACAGTTCCTGGTTGTCCACCCACTGGCCGTCCTTCACCCGGCCGCGCACGATCACGGTGTTGGTGGGGGGCGCCGGCACCGGCGCGCGGTTGGAGCCGGGCGCCGGCGTCACGCCGGGCAGCACGTCGGTATAGGCGAAATAGATCCAGCCGTTTTTCGCGTAGTTGGGATGCAGGGCAATGTCGAGATAGCCGCCATCCTGGCGCACGAACGGCACCGGCGTGCCCTTCACCGGCTCGGAGAGCTTGTTGGTGGTGAGATCGAGGAAGCGCATGCGGCCGGGGCGCTCGTTGAGCACGGCCTGCTTGCCGCCGGGCAGGAAGGCCATGCCCCAGGGCACGTCCAGCCCGGCCGTCAGCACTTCCAGCCGGAAGGTCTGGTCGGCGCTCTTGACCACCATGCCGTTGGGATCGGGCGGGGTGATGCGCTGGGCGTTCAGCCGGCCCGCCGTGATGCGCAGGTAATAGCTGATCTGGTGCGCCAGGGCGTCGCTGAGCTGCGGGAAGGCGGGCATGCCGCCCGCCGGCCAGCCCTTGCGGATGGCGGCGGCGATCTCGTCGTCGCTGCGGCCGGCCAGATAGGCGGCGGTGAACAGGCTGCGGGCCTTGGGGCCGTTCGCCAGGGTGGTGCCATGGCAGGAGGCGCACTGCTCGCCATAGGTGGTCTGGGCCGCGGAGGGCAGGAAGGGGGGGATGCGGATATTGTTGCTGGGGGCCTGCGGGCCGCGTCCGCCACGCCCGCCCGGGGCGGCGCCTGGCGCGCCGGCGGGCGGCGGCGCCTGCTGGGCGATGGCGATGGTGGCGGCCGCCGACAGCAGCGCGGCGATGAAAATGGTCTTGCGCATGGGTCCCCCCGGACAATGTTTTGCCCGGACGATACGGATTTTCGGAAGGCGGGGGTAGGGGTAGAATGCCGCTCTCGCGCTCCGGAGAAGCTCATGCGCCGCATTCTGACATTCCTGGCCTTTCCATTGCTGCTGGCGGCGGCGCCGCTGCCGCCCGAGGCGCAATGGAAGAAGGATGTCGAAGGGCAGAACTTCTCCTATGCCCGAAAACCCCACGCCATGCTCAAGATCCAGGATTCGGTCTATCTGGCCGACGGCGATCGCGCGGTGCTGACCGGGGTGAAAGGCCGGCCCGAAAGCTGGAAATGGAGCCGCAAGCCCGGCGCCCGGGGGCCCCTGACGCTGGCGCTCCGCAATGGCCGGCTGACGGTGACGAAGGACGGCAAGTCGGTCGATGCGAAACGGGTCACGGTCAGCGTGCCGGTGGATAGCGATGTGGACATTGCCGGCCAGCCCACCCAGGTCGGCGCCGGCGTCGAAGGCTGGCGCATCTTCGTCTACAACCAGAAGAATCCGGAGGCGCTAAACTTCAAGGGCGTCTCCTATTTTCCCTACGATCCGGCCTTCCGCCTCACCGCCCGCTTCACGCCCGATCCGAAGCTGCCGCCGCGCGTCTTCAAGACCTCGCGCGGCACCGACAAGCAGTTCTTCCACGCCGGCGATGCGTCATTCACCCTCAAGGGCCGGAACGTGCGGCTGCCCTTCTACACCGATAGCCAGGATCCGAGGAAAATCACCGACATCTCGGCTTTCTTCCGCGACGAACTCACCAACAACGGCGCCTATGGCGCGGGCCGCTATGTCGATATCGCCGATTTCGGGCCGTTCCCGCCCAGGACGGTGACCATCGACTTCAACGAGGCCTACAATCCCAACTGCGCGCGCTCGCCCCACTATACCTGCCCGCTGGCGGTGGACGAGATACCGCTGGCGATGAAGGCGGGCGAGAAGGACCCGCATTTCGGCAAGCACTGATCAGAGGGCGATACCCTGCGCCTGCAGGCGCTCGGCCACCTGCATCACATTCTCCTTCACCGCCTGGCGCTTCCTGCCCATGAACACCACCGCCTGCGAGCCTGGCGCATACTGACCCCTGGGCGCGGCGATGATGGCGCTGATGCTGCCGGTGTTGATGGCGACGGCGCGGCCGTCGGGCCGCGTCAGGTGGATGGCGTTGACGATGCCGGCGTCGGCCTGCTTCAGATAGGCGGTGATCTGGCGGACATAGTTGCGGGTCTCCGCCGGCAGGGCGCGGCGGCGGTGCAGATGGTCCTCCCAGTTGCCGGGGCCGAAATTGTAGGCGCCGAACATGCCGGGAAAGCCGTAGCGCTGCTTAAGCCAGGCCAGATAGGCCGCGGCGGCGAAGACATTGTCGCGCGGGTTGAAGGGGTCGGCGCCCAGAGCGTGACGCTCCGCCATCTGGCTGTAGGTCTCGGGCATCAGCTGCATGATGCCTTGCGCCCCGGCATGGCTGGTGATGGGCTGGTCGCCTTCCTGCACGGTGCGGCCGCCGGTTTCGTTGCGCATCACCGCCCGCAGCCACATTGGCGGGATATGGAACCTGGCGGCGGCTTCCCGCACCACCGGATTCCAGCGGTCGAGCAGGGTGCGCGGCCCCATCGCGTCCTCGCGGTCATAAAGGCTGGGCGCGGGCGCCGCCTTCTCGGCGAGGTAATCCGACAACTGCATGGATACCGATGGCGCGTGCAGGCGTTGCTGCTCTATCGCGGTCATGGCGAGGGCGCCCATGAAGGCGGCCGCCATGAAGAGGCCGGCTCGTCCCGGCAGGCGTGGCGTGGTCAGGCTTGGTGAAGGCAATTCGATCTCTCCAGTACAAACAGGTTCAATCCCTCCGCGTCGCGCGAAGAGTCCGGTCATTCATTTTCCCCTGCAGCACATCCGGGATCGTCCGCGCGCGCATCGCGTGGCGCCGTTCAATCCCAAAGGCGATTGCTCGCCCCTTCATGCGGTCCTTTCCGGACCGTCATTTTTCCAGTTACAAAACCGTTCCGGTTCCGTCAAACAAAAATGCTCGGGAACCGCATGGAACCTGGATTTTTGCGGCTTGCGGTGCGCCGGTCAGAAGGAACCGCAGGCGGGCAAGGTCACCAGGCCGACAGCCTGCTGGTGAAAGCGGCTCTGATATGCCTTGCGAATCTCGGCGATCTTCGTGTGCAGATCGCGCGTGTCGCGGCGATCCACCTCGATGATCCTGCTGGGCTCGCGGCCGATCGCACCGGTCTTGAGATCGCGCCACTGGCCCTGCGCGTCATAGATGCTGAAGCCTTCGGGGAAACGTGGCGTCACGGTCCTGGCGACGAAATCTTCCCACGCAGCAGGCGCAATCGGCTTTCCGTCTTCTTCCACCTGCCCAAAATAGATCCGCACATGCAGCATCGGCGTTTCGCCGGCCGGACAGGCGGCAAGGGCGGGTGCGCTGGCCAGCGCAAGCAGTAGCGCAAGCGCCATGGTCCTCATTCTGCCCCCTTGCCGCTGAGCGCCGCGCCGCAATTGAGCAGTGCCGGTGCGGCTTTGACAAGCATCGTGGCGGGGGCGCGGGCGCCGATGGCCGCATGCGCGAAAAGGGTCGCGGCCGCCAGGCGCGGGCCAAAGCGCCGGAGCCAGGCCGCTTCATAGCCGGGGCCGGCGCCCGGCCCTTCCGACAGCAACAGGCCGGCCAGCAGTTGCGCGGCCTGAATCGCCATGCTGATACCTTCGGCGATGACGGGGTGGGCCTCGCCAGCCAGGTTGCCGGCGAAGAAAATGCCGTCTTCGAAGCGGCGGCGGATGCCGGGCCGGATCGGCCCGGCCGCGAGCATGGCGTTCTGCAGGGTGGCGCCCTCCAGCGCGGCGGCGATGCCGCGCGTTCCGTTCCTGAGATGGCGCAGCAGCGCCTCGCCGGCGCGTTCGCCGGGCCCGCGGATCGCCGCCAGCACATCGCGCCGGATGCAGCAGGACAATGAAAGCCGCCCGCCATCGCTTGCCACCAGCCCGCCATAGCCGCCGCGAAAGGCCAGCAGCGGCATCAGGCCGTGCGCCAGGGCGCCGCCGCTGAAATGCGCCTTGAAGGCGAGGAGATCCGAAGGCCGCTCCGGCGCCTTGACCGCCAGGGGCGGCTTGGCGCGCCAGGATCCGGCGGCGGCGATGACGATGGGGGCGGCGATCTCGCATTCGCCCCCATCCTTCTTCAGGCGGCAATGATGCTGGTCGCCCTCGCGCCGCAAGGCAACAAGTTCCACCGGCTGGAACAGGCATACGCCCTCGGCGACGGCGGCATCGCGCAGCAGGGTGTCGAGATGCTCGCGCCCCAGCGCCCGGCCCCAATCCTTCTGCCGCGGCGCCAGCACCGTCGTTTCGCCGCTGAACAGGCCGATGCGGCGCACCATGGGGCCCGCCCGCTCGCGGAAGGCCTTGCCCACGCCGCAGGCGTCCAGCACCGCATGGCTCGGCGTGGAGAGAAATTCGCCGCAGACCTTGCGGCGGGGGAAGGCGTCCTTCTCGACCAGGGCCACCTGCCAGCCGCCGGCCGCCAGCAGCCGCGCCGCCGTCGCGCCCGCCGGACCGGCCCCGATCACCACCGCGTCAAGGCGCATGGGCGGCGAACAGATGGCTGAAGGGCAGGGCGCGGCGTTCCTGAAGCCGCCAGCCCGCGGGCCACAGCGCCGATAGCTCCCGCGCGCAAAAGCCTGCCCGCACGCTGGCCACCGCGTCATGGCGCGTCACCGCGTTGGCGCCCAGCAGGATCACCAGGTGCGCCGCCAGCAGCGCCGAGGCTCCGCGCCGCGGCTCGCAGGCCACCAGGCCTGCGCCGCGCGCCGCCAGCAGCGCAAAAAGCTGCTGCAAGGCCGCATCGTCCAGATGATGCAGGAAGAGGTTGGCGGTCGCCAGCGTGCCGGCCTCCGCCTGGCGGGCGGCGTCGAAGACATCGCCCTGCAGCACGATGCAGTCCCAGCCCAGGGCGGCGAAGCCCGCACGCGTCTGCGCCGTCACGATGTCCTGCCGGTCCGCGATTGCGGCCCGCACGCCGCGCCAAGGCAGCCGCCGCGCTGCCGACAGCAGGGCGCGGCCATCGCCGCCGCCCAAGTCCAGCAGCGTGCGCGGCTGGGCAAAGCGGCGCAGCTCCCGCGCCAGCATGCGCGACTGGCCCATGATGGCATTGATCCGCGCCAGGTCGTGGCGCGATCCGATGGCGGCGGGATCATCCGGAGCCAGGTGATCCAGCCGCTCGGGCTCCAGCCGGCGCCTCATGCCGCCATGCGGAATTGCATCGTCTCCGCTACCAGGCCCGGACCGAAGGCCATGGCGCAACCGGGCGCGCCCGTCTGTGCCTCGCGCATCAGGCGCTCCAGCACGAACATCACCGTGCCCGAGGACATGTTGCCGTGATCCTTGAGCACGCCGCGCGACGCGGCCAGGTCGCCGGGCGCCAGGGCGAAGGCTTCCTCCACCGCGTCCAGCACCGTGCGCCCGCCCGGATGCACAGCCCAGAGGGCGATGTCGCTGGCAGCGCGCCCGCCCAGTATTTCGCCGCGCGCCGCCGCCAGCGCGCCCTGGATCGCGGCGGGCACCTGGCCGGAGAGCAGCATGTCGAAGCCCTGCTCGCCTATGTGCCAGCGGATCAGCGCCTCGGTGCGCGGCACCAGCGCGGCATGGAAGGATTCCAGCGCCACGCCGCGCGCCTCCGCGCTGACCAGGGCGGCGGCGCAGCCCTCGCCGAACAGCAGGAAGGACAGCATCTCCTCCAGCCGGTCTGTCTGCTGCAGGTGCAGGGTACAAAGCTCGAGATTGACCGTCAGCACACGCGACGAAGGCTCGGAGCGCACAATGTGCCGCGCCAGCTTGAGCGCGTTGATGGCGGCATAGCAGCCCATGAACCCCACAAAGCTGCGCTCGATGTCGGGACGAAGCCCGCAGCGCGCCACCAGCTCCAGGTCGATTCCCGGCGCCGACAGGCCGGTGCAGCTAGTGACGATCAGGTGGCTGATGCCCGCGCGGCCTTCCTGCGCCAAAAGGCGTTCCACCGCCTCCGCAGCCAGGCCGGGCGCAAGTTCCTCGAACAGGCGCATGCGCGACGCGGTATCGGGAAACTGGCCGAAGCGATAGAAGCCCTGCGCATCCACCGACATGGCGTCCTGGCGCGCCGGCGAAAGGAAGGATTGGCGGTGGGCGATTTGCGCCCTTCCCGCCAGCCGGTCGAACAGAACCCGCCTGCGATCGTCGCCCGCCAGCATGCGGCGGCCGAAATCGAGAAAGGCGTCGTGGACGTCGTGCGGCGGCACGGCGGTGGCGATGCGGTTGACATGGGCTTGGATCATGGCGCCGGGCCACCTTTCTGCGTTACCCTCAAGCTAGCCTCGCGCCGCAGTTCCCGATAGGGCGCGGCGCGTCATTCCCAGGAGAAGCCATGCCCAGGAAGGTTCCCGTGAAAGTGATCGCGATTACGGGCGGCGGTCAGGGCATCGGCCGCGCCATAGCCTGGCATTTCGCCGCCGCCGGTTATGCCGTTTCCATCATGGACTGCGATGCCGCCGCCGGGCGCGAGGCCTTGGCGCACATGGTGCAGATGGGCGCAACGGCGATATTCCGCCGGGGCGATGTATCCCGCCCCGCCGATGTCTCCAGCTGGATGCAGCGCACCCGGGCCAGGCTGGGCGTGCCGCATGTCCTCGTCAACAATGCCGGCCGCCACATGATCCGCAAGGATGTGCTCAAACTGTCGCTGGCCGAATTCGACCGCCTGATCGACAGCCATCTGCGCGGCGCCTTCCTCTGCGCGCAGGCCGCCGCCCGGATGATGGTGGGCTCCAGGCAGGAAGGCTGCATCATTAACATCGCCTCGACCCGCGCCCTGATGTCGGAACCCGATACCGAAGGCTACAGCGCCGCCAAGGGTGGCATCCTGGCGCTGACGCGAGCCATGGCGGTGTCGCTGGGTCCGCGCCGCATCCGCGTCAACGCCATCAGTCCGGGCTGGATCGAGGTGGGGGACTGGCAGAAAGCCGCGCAGGCGAAGAAGCCGCATCATTCGCGCGCCGATCGTCTGCAGCATCCCGTCGGGCGGGTCGGCCGGCCCGCGGATATCGCCGCCGCCTGCCAATTCCTCGCAGAGCAGGCCGGCTTCATCACCGGGCAGAATCTGGTGATCGACGGCGGGATGACGGTCAGGATGATCTACGCCGAATAGGCCGTTGCGTCAGCAGCCTGGTCTGGTGGCGCCGCAGGGCGAAGACCAGGCACTCGATTCCCAGCGCCAGCAGGAAGGGGGCCGCCACCACGCTGGCGCCGTCTTCCTTTTCTTCTGCGCTGAGCAGCGCGCCGAACGCCGCGGCGCCCAGTCCGATCCAGACGAGATTGCGCATGTGATTTGCCCGCCGAGATTGCGGCACGTCAACGCCGGTCGCCGTCGCTGGGTTCCCGCCGCGGGGCGGTTAGCCCGGTACTGTAAAGCCTTCGGGCTCCAGGCCCTGCCGGTGCCGCGCCACCATGCCGCGATAGGCCGCTTCGAGGTGGCGGGTGAAGCGCGCCGTGTCGAACAGGGCGCAGCGCTCGCGGTTCTGCGCCAGGCGGCCCCGGATCTGCGCCAGCCGTGCCGGATCGGCCGCCAGCGCCGCGGCGAGCTCCTCATAATCGGCCAGCGACTGGGTGATCAGTTCGGGCAGGCCGGCGGCCGTCAGCAGGCTGGCCGCCACCCGGCCGGGAAAGGCGGTGCCGCGGCAGGTGAGCAGCGGCACGCCCGCCCACAGCGCGTCGCTGCCGGTGGTGTGGGCGTTGTAGGGCAGGCTGTCGAGGAAGAGATCGGCCAGCGCCAGGCGCGAGAGATGTTCTTCCAGCGGCACCATCGGCGCAAAAACTAGCCGCGCGCCGTCAACGCCCTGCTTCTCGGCCTCGCGGCGCAGATGGGGAATGGCGGCGCCCCGGTCATGCAGCAGCCAGAGCAATGCGCCGTCGCACCGCCTGAGCAGCCGCAGCCAGAGGGCGAAGATGTCTGGCGTCAGCTTGTAGCCCTGGTTGAAGTTGCAGAAGACGAAGGCGTCCTGCGGCAGTCCGTGCTGGGCGCGCCGCGCTGGCGCCGGGCGTGTCCGCCTGTCGTCATTGGCCTGGTAGCTGTCCGGCAGCCACACCACCGCCTCGTCATAGAAATGCCGTTCCCCCGGCGGGATCACGATGCGGTCGGCGACGATGTAGTCCATGCAGGGGGCGCCGAGAGTGGCGGGAAAGCCCAGATAGTTGACCTGCAGCGGGGCGGGCCGCCGCGCAAAGACATTCATGCGCGGCTTGCCGAAATAGCCGTTGAGATTGACCAGGATGTCGATTCCGGCATCGCGCACCGCTGCGGCGGCCTGCGCGTCGGAGAGGGCGCTGATGGGAATGAAGCGGTCGAAGGCCTTCTCCAGCCGCGCCCGCATCGGGCTGGCGTCGTCAAAGCCGTTGTCGAAGGCGACGATCTCGAATTCCGCGCGGTCATGCGCCTCATAGACCCCGGCCATCAGATAGGCGGTGGCCTGTTCGCGGAAATCGGCGGAGAGATAGCCGATACGGATGCGTTCGCCGGCGCGGGACGGCGGACGCGGTGCCATCGCCGTGCCGCGGCATTGCGACCTGGCGAAGATGCGGGCGCATTGCTGCAGCGAAGCGGGATCGGCGCTGATCGCCTGCCAGGCGAAGGGGCGCACCACTTCCCGGCCGGCGGCAACGCCCGCCGCCAGCCTGGCGCGGCCCACCGCGAAGCCGTTCCAGTCCGCCGCCTGCATCTTCAGATAGAACAGCTCGCCTTCCAGCCAGGGCTGGTCCGGCTCCAGCGCCAGCGCGCGCGTCAGGTCGGCCTTGGCCGCCGCGTAATTGCCGTCCACCACCCAGCGCAGATAGCCGCGATTGGCCAGGGCGGTGGCGAAATCCGGATTCAGGGTCAGGGCGCGGTCGAAACTCCCCAGCGCCTCGCGGTCGCGCCCCAGGGCGCGCAGCGTGGCGCCATGGCGGTTCCACAGGTCGGCGTCGCCGGGCGTCAGCGCCAGCAGCGTGTCGTAATCCGCCAGCGCTTCGGCGTGCCGGCCAGCCTCGCCCAGCAGCAGCGCCCGGTTGACGAGCGAGGCCAGGTGGCGTGGCTGCAGGGCAAGGGCGCGGCCGTAATCGGCCAGCGCCGCCTCGGCCTCGCCGGACTGCCAGGCCAGCAGGCCGCGGTTGCTCAAGGCCTCGACATGCCCCGGCCTGAGCTGCAGCAGCCGGTCATAGGCCGCCCTGGCTTCCGCCAGCCGGACGAGGTCGGTGAGCAGCAATGCTTGCAGGAAACAGGCCTCGGCATGGTCGGGCTTCAGCGCCAGGGCGCGCGCCACCCTGGCGGCGGCCTCTTGCGTCCGACCGCTTTCGCCGAGCGCGGCGGCCAGCTGGTATTGCGCTTCGGCCAGTTCAGGCCCGGCGGCGGCGGCGCGTTCCAGCGGCGGCAGCGCCTCGGCGGGACGGCCGAGATGGCGCAGCGCCATCCCCAGATTGACCAGCGCCGCGATATTGCCTTCGCGCCGGCGCAGCGCGTCCTGAAGCAATGCCACCGCTTCGGCGAAGCGGCCTTGGGCCATGCAGAGGGTGCCGAGGAAATAATGCGGCTCGAACTGGCCGGGATCGCGCGCCAGAAGCTGGCGATAGAGTGTTTCGGCCTCCGCCAGCCGGCCCTGGCGATGCAGGGCGATGGCCTGCTCGACCGACACAATCAGCCAGCGCCGCGATTGAGGTCGGCCTGCGCCACCGCCAGGGCCGTCATGTTGACGATGCCGCGCGCCGTCACGCTCGACACCATCACATGCAGCGGCTTGGAGACACCCAGCAGCAGCGGCCCCACCAGCAGCGCCTCGGTCGCCGCCGACAGCAGGGTGAGCGCGATGTTGGCGGCGTCGAGCGAGGGCATCACCAGCAGGTTCGCCGAGCCGCTGAGCGGGCTGGAGGAAACCAGCCGGCTGCGCAGGGTTTCGCTCAGCGCCGCATCGGCGTGCATCTCGCCATCCACTTCCAGGTCCGGCGCGGTCCGGCGCAGGATCGCCAGGGCATCGCGCATCTTGTGCGCCGCCGCCGAGTTGGCGGTCCCGAAGCTGGAATGCGACAGCAGCGCCGCCTTCGGCGTCAGGCCGAAGCGGGCGACTTCCCGCGCCGCCAGCACGGTCATTTCCGCGATCTGCTCGGCATTGGGATCGACATTGACATGGGTGTCGCAGAAGAAAAGCGCACCCTTGGGCAGGATCAGTGCCGACAGCGAATAGAAGCGGCTGACGCCCGCGCTCATGGGAATGATGGGGCGGACATAGCCGAACTGCCGCGTCCAGGCGCCCAGGCCGCCGCACAGGGCGGCATCGACCTGGCCATCGGCCAGCAGCATGGCGGCGGGAACCGCCCTGCGGCTGCGCATCCAGCGCCGGGCGGCGTCGGGCGGAATGCCCTTGCGCTCGACCATGTGCTCATAGCGTTCGCTCAGCGGCGCGACGACGTCGTCATCCTGCGCCGGGTCGATGATGCGCACCTGCTTGTTGAAATCCAGCCTCAGGCCGAGCTGCCGGCTGGTCTCGATGATGACCGGACGGCTGCCGACCAGCACCGGATGGGCCAGGCCCTCATCCACCACCGTCTGCACGGCGCGCAGCACGCGCGGATCTTCGCCCTCGGCATAGGCTACCTTGCGCGGATTGCGCCGCGCCACCTCGAACACCGGACGCATCAGCTGGCCGGAGCGATAGACGAATTTTTCCAGCTCGCGCAGATAGGCGCCGAAATCCTCGATCGGGCGGCGGGCGACGCCGGTGTCCATCGCCGCCTTCGCCACGGCGGGCGCGATATGCAGGATCAGGCGGGGATCGAAAGGCTTGGGGATGATGTAGTCGGGGCCGAAGCCGCTCATCGCGCCGCCATAGGCCTGGGCCACCACGTCGGACGCCTCGGCGCGGGCCAGGGCGGCGATGGCTTCCACCGCCGCCACCTTCATCGCCTCGTTGATGGTGGTGGCGTCCACGTCCAGTGCGCCGCGGAAGACGAAGGGAAAGCAGAGGACGTTGTTGACCTGGTTGGCATAGTCGCTGCGGCCGGTGGCGATCACCGCATCGGGACGGGCGGCGCGGGCCGCTTCCGGCAGGATCTCCGGATCGGGATTGGCCAGGGCCATGATGATGGGCTTGTCCGCCATCTGCCCCAGCCATTCCGGCTTGAGCACATTGGGCGCCGAAAGGCCGAGAAAGACATCGGCCCCGGCCAGCACTTCGCTCAGCTTGCGGGCGTCGGTCTTCCTGGCATAGCGCGCCATGTTGGGCGGCATCTCGTCGCCGCGCCCGGAATAGACCACGCCCTTGATGTCGGTGAGGGTGACGTTCCCGACCGGCAGGCCCATCTCGACCAGGAGGTCGACACAGGCCAGGGCCGCGGCGCCGGCGCCGGACGTCACCAGCTTGATGTCCTTGAGGTCCTTGCCCTGCAGCACCAGGCCGGTGCGGCTGGCGGCGGCGCAGACGCTGGCGGTGCCGTGCTGGTCGTCATG
>CAZYGO010000322.1:0-2892 GCA_964647455.1 uncultured Rhizobium sp. | reverse complement strand
TGCAATCCGCGCGAACGGTCATTTCCGGCGGTCAGGCGGCCATCTGGAGCTTCCTTTACGCTGCACCGCAGCGGAAACCGTTTGCTTTCGCGGGGCAACATTAATACCCCCAACAAGTGCAAGTATCGCGTTGTTTTCTTGGAAGGATTCCAGATAATGCCGCGGCCAGCTCGTGTTGGTGACAAAACATAAAGCCGATGCACCTTGGATGCCTCGGCGGTCAGGGCTATCGCAGTGGTAACGCGTTCGGTTCAGCGTCAGGGGCTTCTTCGCGGCATGGTCGCCACTGCCGGCGTGGTGGCTGTGGCCGTGGTGCTTTTCCAGATGCCGGAAAAGGCCGGCGCGCAGACCGCGCCCGCGCCTGCCGACCACCAGGCCTTCCTCACCCGCTATTGCCAGGGCTGCCACAATGACCGCGCCAAGACCGGCGGCATGTCGGTGCAGCCGCTCAAGCTCGACAATCTCGCCGCCAATGATGAGACCTGGGAAAAGATCCTGCGCAAGGTCAGCCTGGGCGAGATGCCGCCCAGCGGTGCCGCGCGGCCGCCAAAGGAATCGCTGAGCGAATTCTCCCAGTGGCTTTCCGCGTCGCTGGACCGCAACGCCGCGCTGCATCCCGATCCCGGCCACGCCACCCTGCGCCGCCTCAACCGGGCCGAATACGCCAACGCGGTGCGCGATCTGCTCGATCTGAAGATCGATGTCAGCGAAGAGTTGCCGGTGGACGATGCCGGCCTCGGCTTCGACAATATCGCCGATGTGCTGTCGGTTTCGCCCACCCTGATGGACCGCTATCTGCGCGTCGCCGGCAAGGTCGCGCGCACCGCCACCGGCCTGACCTCGCGCCGCGCGGTGACAACCGACTTCCCCATCGTCAAGGATCCGTTTTCCAACCAGCGCGCCAGCGACGACCTGCCGCTGGATTCGCGCGGCGGCGGCGCCTTCAAGTTCTATGCGCCCTACAGCGGCGATTATGTCATCAAGGTGGACCTCAACCAGTCCGCCGGCAACGACATCAAGCGGCTGCCGCAGAATCACATCGAGGTCCAGGTCAAGCTCAAGGCCGGATTGCATGTCATCGGCGCTTCCTTTCCGCGCCTGATGACCTTGGAACAGTCGCTGACGCCGATGAGCCCGGCGACGTTGCGCGGGCAGAAGCCGGCCGGTCCGGCGCAGCAGGTTGCGGTCAACGTCCAGGTCGACGGCGTCCGCGTGAAGCAGGTGATGGTGGACAATTACGCCTCCGGCATGCTGGACACCGGATTGCCCTCCGACCAGGTCATCTTCGGCCGCGACATCGACAAGATGTCGATCATGGGCCCCCTGGATGTGAAAGGCAGCAGCGAAACCGCCAGCCGCCGCCGCATCTTCAGCTGCCGTCCGGCGGCCCCGGCGGCGGAGCCGGCCTGCGCCCGATCCATCCTGACCCGCATCGCCCACCAGGCCTATCGCCGCCCGCTCACCCAGGCTGACATCAAGCCGCTGATGGCCATGTATGCCGAAGGCCGCAAGGATGGCGACTTCGAGCACGGCATCGAGGCGGCGCTGGAGCTGGTGCTGGTATCGCCCAGCTTCCTGTTCATGCGCGAGAGCGACGAAGGTGCGTCCGGCGCGGTGCATCGCATCAGCGATGTCGAGCTGGCGACGCGCCTCTCCTTCTTCCTGTGGAGCAGCCTGCCAGATCCCCAGTTGCTGGCCGTGGCGGAGAAGAACCAGCTCAGCAAGCCGGAGGTGCTGAAGAAGCAGGTCGCGCGCATGCTCGCCGATCCGAAGTCGCAGGCCCTGACCGACAACTTCGCCGGCCAGTGGCTCTATCTGCGCCGGCTGGAATTCCAGCGCCCCGACAAGACGATCTTCCCCGATTTCGACGAGCGCCTGCGTTCCGCCATGGCGACGGAAACCAATATGTTCTTCAGCGGTCTGGTGCGGGAGAACCGCAGCGTGCTGGACTTCATCAATGCCGACTACACCTATCTGAACGAGCGGCTGGCGGAGCATTACGGCATCCCTGGCGTTCGCGGCGCCAGCTTCCGCAAGGTCGCGCTGACGCCGGCGGAACATCGCGGTGGATTGCTCGGCCAGGGCGCCATCCTCACCGTCACCTCCTATGAGAACCGCACCTCGGTGGTTCTGCGCGGCAAGTGGATCCTCGACAATCTGCTGGCCGCGCCGCCGCCGCCGCCGCCGCCGGATGTGCCGCCGCTGGATGCGGTGCCGGGCGGCGCCAAGCTGACCTTGCGCGAGCAGATGGAAATCCACCGCAAGAACCCGGTCTGCGCCTCCTGCCATTCCAAGATGGACCCGCTGGGTTTCAGCCTGGAGAATTTCGACGCCGTCGGCGCCTGGCGCAACACGGCTGGCGGCAAGCCGATTGACGTCTCGACCGTGATGCCGGACGGCACCAAGTTCAGCGGCCCCTCCGGCCTGCAGGACGTTCTGATGGCCCGCAAGGACCAGTTCGTCGATGCCTTCACCGAGCGGTTGATGATCTATGCCCTGGGTCGCGGCGTCGATGCCGCCAACCAGCCGGCGATCCGCGCCATTCGCGCCCATGCGGCGCAGGACAATTACCGTATCAACGACATCATCCTGGGTATCGTTCAGAGCGTACCTTTCACCATGAGAAGGACACCGAATCATGCTGATCCCGCGTAAGGCTCTTCACCGCCGCACCGTGCTGCGCGGCATGCTGGGTACCGCCATCGCCCTGCCGGTTCTGGAGGCGATGAGCCCCACCGCCAAGGCCGCCGATGCGGCCGCCGCGGCGCGCAAGCGCTTCCAGGTGATCTACACCCCCAACGGCTACATCATGTAGAATTTCCGCCCCGCCGAGCTGGGCGCGAACTACACCATGTCGCCGATCCTCAAGCCGATGGAGCCGTTCCGCGCCAA
>CAZYGO010000321.1:0-2714 GCA_964647455.1 uncultured Rhizobium sp. | reverse complement strand
GGATCGAGGCGTGGTCGGAGACGCGGCCCAGGACCAGGGGCAGGATGGCGCCGCCGACAATGCTCATGACGATGAAGGAGGACGCGACCTTGGTCAGGCCGCCAAGCCCCTTCACCGCCAGCGCGAAGATGGTCGGGAACGAAATCGACATGAAGAAGCCCGTGCAGGCCAGCGCGTAGAGCCCGATCCTGCCGCCGGCGCCGACAACCACCGTCAGCAGCCCCAGATTGACGAGCGTGAACAGCCCCATCAGCAGCGCGGGATTGACCCGCGACATCAGTGCGGTGCCGGTGGCGCGCCCGGCGCAGAGGCCGACCAGCGCCCCGATCAGGAAATTGGCGGCCGCCTTCTCGCCCAGGCCGGGGACCTCCGCCTGGCCGTAGCGGATCATGAAGCTCCAGATGCAGACCTGCCCGCCGACATAGAAGAACTGCGCCGCCACGCCGAAAAGAAACTGCGTCTTTCCCAGCAGGTGGCGCAGCTGCAGCGCCGGGGCCTGCTCGGCCTCCCGGTGCTCCGTCGCCACGTTGGGAAAGGGCGTGATCGCGACCAGCAGCGCCCAGAGCAGGACGAACAGCGCCACCAGCAGATACGGCATCTGGACCGCATGCGCCTCGATCGAGCGGAAGCTTTCCAGTTCGGCCGCGCTCATGGCGGCAATGTCGGCCGCGGTCGGTTCATGGCCCGACAGAATCAATTGCTGGCCGATGAAGATTCCGGTGATGGAGCCGGCGGGGTTGAAGGACTGGGCGAAATTCAGGCGCTGGGCGGCGCCTTTCGCATCGCCCAATACGGTCATGAGCGGATTGGCGGAGGTTTCGAGAAACGCCAGGCCGGAAGCAATGACGAAAAGCGCCGCAAGAAAGAGCCCATAGGTGCGCAGCTCGGCCGCCGGATAGAACAGGAGCGCGCCGGCCCCATAGAGCAGCAGGCCCAGCACCACCGCCGCCTTGTAGCCGTAGCGCCGCATGACGAGGCTGGCCGGCAGGGCCAGCAGGAAATAGCCGAGATAGAAGGAAAATTGCACCAGTCCCGATTGCAGGTCGTTCAGCGTGAACACCTTGCGGAACTGCGGGATCAGAATGTCATTGAGGTTGTTGGCGACGCCCCACAGAAAGAAGAGCATCACGATCAGCATCATGGGGGCAAAGCGTGCCCCTTGCCGCGTTCCCGACATAACCCCTCCGTTGCCCCGTCACTCGCGCGGCGTCATTATTGAAGGGGCATTATCCTGTTCCCAAGCCGCCCGTCAAAGCGCAAATCCCGTCGGCGGCTGAGGGGCCGCGCCGCCGGCCCGGGCCTGGCGGGTCTTCTGACATCTTGCCAGGCCGGCAGGATTTCCCCGACAATGGTATCGCGGGTGGCCATGAAAATACTGCTGATCGAAGACGACCGGGAGATGGCGGCCGACATTGCGCTGACGCTGCGCGCGAACGGCCATGACGTGGAAACCAGCACCGACGGACGGGACGGCGCGGAGCGCGCCCGCAATGGCAGCCATGCCGCCCTGATCGTGGACCGCATGTTGCCGGAACTGGACGGGCTCAGCCTGGTGCGCGGCCTGCGGGCCGAAGGCATCCGCACGCCCATCCTCTTCCTGACCACGATGGGCGGCATCGACGACCGCGTCGAGGGCCTGGAGGGCGGAGCCGACGATTATCTCACCAAGCCTTTCGCTGCGCCGGAATTGCTGGCGCGGGTCAACGCCATCACCCGCCGCGCGGACACCCGGCCCGACACAGCCGTCCTGAGGGCCGCCGGAATCGAGATGGACCTGATCCGCCGGACCGTGGCCAGGGATGGCCGCCCGGTGGCGTTGCAGGCCCAGGAGTTCAGGCTGTTGGAGTATCTGCTGCGCAATGCCGACCGGGTGGTGACGCGCGCCATGCTGCTGGAGCATGTCTGGGACCTGCATTTCGATCCGCGCACCAACATCGTCGAGACGCATATGAGCAGGTTGCGGTCCAAGCTCGATTGCGGCCTTGGCGGGGAAATCATTCGCACCATCCGCGGTACGGGCTATATCCTGCGTGCGCATTAGGATTCTTCACACCGAGAGTTTCCGGCTCGCGGCCATATTCACCGGTGTCTTTGCGATTTCCGTGGCGGTGCTGGGCGCGTCCGTGCTGGCCATGACCGGCGCGGCGATGCGAGAGCAGATCATCCAATATTCCCAGGCCGATATTGCCGCCATCAATGACGGCTATATCAATGAGGGACTGCCGGAGGCCATTGAGATCGCCGCGCAGCTGATGGCGGCCGCCGGGCATTCCGATTTCCTCCTGCTGCAACAGAATGGTCGTTTCCTGGCCGGCAATTTGCCGGCAATACCGGAGCGCATCGGCCGGATCGAACTGCCGAGTCCCGCCATTCCGGGCCATGTCATCCTTGGCGTCGGGTCGCGTTTGGCGCCCGGCCTCTATGCCTTTTCCGGCACCGACCTCGCCTTTGTCGATGCCGTGCATGGCCGCATCCTGAACCTGCTTCTGTGGCTGTTTGCAGGCTCGCTGCTGGTCGCGGCCCTGGGCGGAATGTTCGTGAGCCGCGCATTCGTCGCCCGGCTGGACGCGATAGCCGGCACCTGCCGCGCCATCATGGCGGGAAACCTGCGCGACCGCATTCCGCTGAAAGGCAGCCAGGACGAGCTCGAACGCCTGTCCGCCATCATCAACGCCATGCTCGACCGCATCGCGGCGCTGATGGAAAATCTGCGT
>CAZYGO010000320.1:0-5595 GCA_964647455.1 uncultured Rhizobium sp. | reverse complement strand
TCGCCGACGGACAGGCCTTCCCGGCGGGCAGCGGCCCGGGCGGCTTCCCGCGCCTCGGGCGGGATGCCGGCCACATTCCAGGGTAGCTCTGCGCGCATTTCGACTCACCGGCACCACACGCCCACTAACAAAAGTACCGGGGCCCACATATTGTGTAAAGGAATTGTCGTTTCCCAAGCCACGGTTAGGGCGCATCAAGGCTCAACCATGCACAGATACTTGGCGCGACAGCCTTAACCAGACGTTACCGGCCGGGCGGCTGCTCAGCGCGATGGACCCCGCAGCGGAGCGGGTGCGGCGAGGGCGGGCGCGTCCCGCGCCGCCGCCGGGCTGTCGAAGGTCGCCACCCGTCCGGAGCCGTTGGTCCGCGTCGTGGTGGAAAACAGCAGCGCGACATAGACGGTGTCGCCATTCACCGCCGCGCCCACGCCGGTGCGGTCATAGTCGGCGAAAGTCAGGTTGTCGCGATGGGCGGGGCTGTCCATCCAGGTGGCCAGGAAGCGTTCGGCGAACACCGCCGGATCGACGCCGGTTTCCGGCCGGTAGTGCTGCGCCGCCAGGTTTTCGCCCAGAAGGCCCTGATATTGCGCGTCCGCCGCCATCAGGAGGCTGGCCGAGGTGTCGCCATTGGGCGCGGCATGGGCCAGATAGTTCTTCTCCGCCATGTCGGTGGCGCGGGCGCGGGCGATCTTCACCAGCTCGGCGTCCAGCTGCAGCGGCTTGGCCTTGGGGTCAAGCCGGCGGCGCGTCTGGTCCACCAGCACCGACAACCGCGTTTCCAGTTCCCCCATCTGGGTTTTCGGATCGGGGGGCGGTGCGACGGGTGCCGCCGCCACGGGCGCGGGCGGCGGCGGGGCACCAAGACCGACCGCCTGCTTGGCAGACTCCATGGTGGCGCAGCCGCTGAGCAGCGAGGCGGCCAGGAACAGGGCGGACAGCTTTTTCATGCGCTCAGGGCAGGATCTCGAACAGGCCGGCCGCGCCCATGCCGCCGCCGATGCACATGGTGACGACGCCAAGCCGGGCGCCGCGCCGCCGCCCCTCGAGCAGCAGATGGCCGGTGAGCCGCGACCCGGTCATGCCATAGGGGTGGCCGATGGAAATGGCGCCGCCATTGACGTTGGTCTTGGCCGGATCCAGGCCGAGCTGGTCCATGCAATAGACGGTCTGGCTGGCAAAGGCCTCGTTCAGCTCCCAGAGGTCGATATCCTCCACCTTGAGGCCGTGGCGGGCGAGCAGCTTGGGCACCGCCTTGATCGGACCGATGCCCATTTCATCCGGCTCGACGCCCGCCACCGCGAAACCGCGGAACAGGCCCATGGGCTTGAGGCCCCTTTTCGCCGCCGTCCCGCCGCTCATCACGACACAGGCGGAGGCGCCGTCGGCGAATTGCGAGGCATTGCCGGCGGTGACGGTCTTGCCCTGGGCGATCTGCTGGCCGCCGGCATGCACCGGCTTCAGCGCCGCCAGCCCTTCCAGCGTGGTGTCGGGGCGGTTGCATTCATCGCGGTCCACCGTGACCTCGACCGTGCTTTCGGTGCCGGTGGCCTTGTCGATCTTCTTCATCTTCGTCGTTAGGGCGACGATCTCGTCCCCGTACTTGCCCGCGGCCTGCGCCGCCGCCGTGCGTTGCTGGCTCTGCAGCGCATACTGGTCCTGGCGTTCGCGGCTGATGCCATAGCGCTCGGCCACCACCTCGGCGGTCTCGATCATGGTCATCCACAGCGCGGGCTTGACGCCGAGGAGATGCTCCTCGGTGAAATGCTTGAGATTGATGCCGCCCATCTGCACCAGCGAGATCGATTCCACCCCGGCTCCCACCAGGATGTCGGCGTTGCCGGTCATGATCTGCGTCGCGGCATAGGCGATGGCGTTGAGGCCGGACGAGCAATAGCGGTTGATGGTGACACCGGCGGTGGACACCGGGCAGCCGGCCCAGATCGCGCTCTCGCGGGCGATGTTGTTGCCGGTGGCGCCTTCGGGAAAGCCGCAGCCCATGGCTACATCCTCCACCTCGCCCGGCTCGATCCCGGCGCGGGCGATGGCGTGGCGGACGGCATGGCCGCCCAGCACCGCGCCATGGGTGTCGTTGAAGCCGCCGCGCACCGACTTGGCCAGGCCTGTCCGCGCGGTGGAGACGATCACGGCATCTTTCATGGCAATTCTCCGCAAGGACGAGCCGAGCCTAGAGCAAAAGGCGCGGCCCTGTCAGCGGCGATGCGCGGCGGCGTATGCCGGATAGCGCAGGGTGAAGGTTATGGCGATGGCGAAGCTTGCAACCGAAACCGCGATGGCGGGCCAGAGCGGCAGGCTCGCCATCAGCACCAGCAGGTCCATCGCCGCCATGGCGGCGAACGCGGCGGCCCAGATGCCCGAAATGACGATGTTGACGCGCATGAAGAGGGGCTGGGCCCGCTCCTGCGGCGTGACATGGGCATATTCCAGGGAAAAGGGCCGCTTGCGCAGCAGCGAGGCGGTCAGCAGCAGGAAAAGCAGGAGTTCCGCTACCGCCCGCACCACCGACTCGGATGACAGAAGGCCAGGGGCCAGGAAGCCGCGCACCAGCGCCAGCATGCCGAACAGCGCCAGGTTGCCAATGTCGAGCAGCCGCAGCGACGGGCTTTCGACGAAAGCGCGGATGGTGACGACGAAGGCGGCGGCGAAGGCGGCCCACAGCGCCAGGTCGATCGAAAGCCGCGACAGCACGGCAAACAGGATGACGGGCGCAAAGCCCAGAACCAGTGTCATGCCGCCCGCTCGAAAAAGCCGGGACGCGCCGCCGTCCGCGGGTCGCGCCCCGGTCTCAGACTTGGATTACCTGGCCGCGGTCTGGGCTCCGGGAACCAGGCCGCCCTTGATCTTGGCATAGGCCGACCACAGTTCGGCGATGCGCGGCGTCGCCGGGCTGCCGCCCTGCACCTGGCCGAAGGTGGCGACGGCATCGGCATACTTGCCCTGCATCGCCTGCGACATGCCGATCAGCATGGTGACTTCCGAGGCATCGGCGCCGCCCTTGCTCTGGGCGGTGCGGGCCGCCGCCTCGGCTTCGGCATACATGCCATAGCCATACAGCGCCTCGGCGAGCTTGACGTTGAAGAGGCCGTTCTGGCCGGAGCCCATCTGGATCTGCTGCGCCAGCGAACCCTTGTCGGCGGCGATGCGGGCGGCGTCGAGCTGCAGGCCAGCGCCCTTGTTCTGGGCCGTCTGGGCGTCGCCATACAGCGCCAGCTTCTGCGTGGTCTCGCCGATCAGCTTGGCATTGTCCTGGCTGACGGGCGCGCCACAGACGAAGAGGAGGCGGCCGAGCAGAACCGCGTCCACGTCGCGGATGCCGCGCGTGGACATGGTGACGTCGATGATCTGCTGCCAGTCGCTCGGATCGTTGTAGTAGAGGACCGACTGCACCATGGTCTTTTCGGCGGCGGCTTCGTCCTTGGCCTTGATCTGCGAGGCCAGCAGCATCTGCAGCTGGTCGCGGGTCGGCGCTTTGCCGGCGGCGATGGACGCGTCGATCTGCTTCTGGAAGAAGGCCGGGGCGCTGGCGTCGCCGCTGGCGTAATAGGCGCGGCCGATCACGTCCTGCATCCGCGCTTCGGTGGGATTGAGCGCCTGCAGCAGCTTGGCATAGGTGAAGGCCTTGTCGTTCTGCTTGGCGTTCAGCGCCAGCGCGGTGGCGTTGAAGTAGATCTGCGGCTTGTCCTCGGCGGGGATCGAGTCCGGCGGGGTGTCGGCCGCGGCTTCGGCGGCGACTGTGGCGGCCGCCTCGTCGCCGAGATTGGCGTTGATGGCGGTCAGCACCTGGTTGACCTTCATCTTTTCATAGTCGGTCTTGGCCTGGGTCAGCGCGGTCTTGCCGGCGGCCAGGGCTTCCGGGAGCTTCTTGGCTCCCATCGCCGCGATCGCATCGTTGAGCGGCTTGGCGACGGCGGAACTGATCTGGCCGACGGCAGGGCCGGCCTTGGCTTGCGGCCTGCGCTGGAAACGGTTGCCAGCATCGCCATCGTCGGTGCGGACATCCCGCTCTTCCTGTGCGTGAGCGGCGGTGATGGCGACGGGAGCGGCAGCCAGCAGTAGGGCGGCCAGAAGGGCGCGGGTTTTGGAGACAGTCATGGAAGAACGTCCTTGGAAAAGTGGCGGGGCTGCGAGAGCCATTCGCTCAATTTAGCGTAGTTTGCAACTTTAGTGTGGCGGGCGGGTGTTTCCAACAAGGCCGGATTCTCTCACCCCTGTAATGTTGCGGTGCAGCAAATCACCCCCGCGGGATCGTAAACACTTGTTTACTCTGCGATGCCAGCTTCCCCTGGCAGGAGGCCCCCCGTGTTTCGTCTGGACGGCAAGACCGCCTTCATTTCCGCCGCCCGCGGCCATCTGGGACAGGCGATGTGCCGCGCCTTGGGCGAGGCGGGGGCGCACCTCATCGTCAATGGCCGCGATTGTGCCGCCCTGGCCGCCTTCGCGGCGGCGCTGCGGGCCGACGGCCTGTCGGCCGAGCCGGCCGCCTTCGATGTCCTGGACATCGCGGCGCTCCGCGCCTTTTTCGCCGGGCGCACCCGCCTGGACATCCTGGTCAACAACGCCGTCGCCATGCAGGTGAAGAGCTTCGACGCGCTTCAGCCCGAAGACTTCGCCCGCACCTACGAAAGCAGCGTCACCGCGGCCTTCGAATCCTGCCGCGCCGCGCTGCCGGCGCTGCGCCAGGCGGTGGCCGCGGGCGGCGACGCCGCGGTGATCAACATCGCTTCCATGTATGCCAATGCCGCGCCCGATGCCCGCATCTATGACGACCGCGCCCAGCAAAGCCCCTTCCATTACGGTCCGGCCAAGGCGGGGCTGCTGCAACTGACCCGCCATCTCGCCGCCGAGTTCGGGCCCCACCGCATCCGCGTCAATGCCCTGGTGCCAGGACCGTTTCCGGCCGCCGCCCCGCCGGCCTTCGCCGAAAGGCTGGCGGCGCGGACCATGCTGGGCCGCCTTGGGCGGCGGGAGGAAATCGGCGGGCCGCTGCTTTTCCTGGCTTCGCCCGCGTCCAGCTATGTGACGGGCGCCGCCATCGCCGTGGATGGCGGCTGGACCGCTTGGTGAAAGGCGACTTGATGGTAGAAGATGGGCATGGCGTTCCTTTCTTCCTTCCGCGCCGGGGCTGAGACCGTCTATCCCGAGGCGCTGCGCGAGCGGTTGCGCGCTTTTCCGCTGCTGGAGAATGTCGGCGAGGGCGCCTTCCGCGCCCTGATGTCGGAAGCCAACTGGTTCGCCTTGCCGGGCGGAACGCTGCTGGACCGTGACGGCGAAAACGACTCCGCCCTTTTCCTGGTGGTCACCGGCAGCCTGGGCGTCTTCGTGCAGGACGCGCAGGGCCAGCGCCGGCTGGTGACGCATGTGCCCGCCGGCGAGACGGTCGGCGAGATGAGCCTGATCGCCGGCTCGGCCGGCCATTCCGCCCAGATCGTCGCCCTGCGCGACACCGAACTCCTGCGCATCAGCCCGGCCGGCTTCGAGGCGCTGATCGCCCGCCATCCCCGCGTGATGATGAACATCACCCGTTTCCTGGTGCGCCGGCTGCAGAACGCCACGCGCCAGGGCGACGGCTCCAGGCCG